>NZ_JABXEM010000005.1:0-99344 GCF_013372595.1 Myxococcus sp. AM011 | reverse complement strand
CCCCGCGCCCTCGTGGCCCAGCACCGCCGGGAATGGGAACCGCCCCGCACCCGCCCGGTAGGTGAGGTCCGTGTGACAGATGCCACTGGCTGTCACGCGAACCCGCAGCTCTCCCACACCAGGGCCGTCCAGCTCGACCTCGTCGAGCAGGAAGGGACCACCCACCGCTTGAACCAGCGCCGCACGCACCGGAAGACCCATGGGGGCCCATTATTGGCAGATCGCCAACGAGCGCGCTACCAAACTGGACATCCACACCACTCGCCACCAACAGGGCTCGCATTCCAGCCAGCCACGATTTTCGACGCGTCATCGTGACATTCATCAACCTGACCCAATGGCAGGCATTCGTCGGAGTCTCCACCTCCGAGTTCAACTCCGACTCACTTGCAGCATTTTCCGACAGTCCCCTATAGACCGCAATCGCTGTAAGCCCAAACCCAAGGACAGGGGACATGCAATTGACAAGAACATCCCGAGGGAAGTGGACGTGGAGAGCAGGCATCAAGCTGTCGGTCGCGGGACTGCTATCACTGACAGCCTGTGGAGAGACGTCGCTCCCCGTCTCCCCGGAAGCAGACTCCCTGGGCAAGGTTGCCTCGGCGGCGAACGGCGAGTGCCAGGTCCAGCCGCCCTTCGACCCGAACTTCGAGCCGGAGCTGGAGTGGGCGTGGAACTCGAGCACCGTCCTGCCAACTCACGTCCAGGTCATGATGGCGCCCATCGTCGTGGAGGTGAACGGCGACGGCGTCCCGGACGTCGTCTTCAGCACGTTCGCGGGCAGCAACTACACCACCAATGGCGTGCTGCGAGCGATCAGCGGCGCGGATGGCAGCGAACTGTGGACGGTGACGGACCCGGCCCTGCGCGTGCGCGGCGCGGCGAGCATCGCGGGCGCGGACATCGACGGTGACGGGCTGGTGGAGCTGTGTGCCGTCCCGGAGAGCGGCACGGGCCTGCTCTGTTTCGAGAACACGGGCGCCTTGAAGTTCCGGACGACGGTCTCCCAGAACAGCTGGGGCGGCCCCTCCTTCGCGGACCTGGACGGCGACGGCACGGTGGAGATCCTCAACGGCCAATACGTCTTGAGCAACACCGGGGCGTTGAAGTGGGCGGGCACGGACACCATTGGTGGCCCCCAGGGCCCCATCTCCTTCGCCGCGGACATCGACGGTGACGGGCTGCAGGAAGTGGTCAACGGCCGGTCCATCTACCGCCATGACGGCACGCTCAAGTGCCGGAACACGAGCATCGGCAACGGCCTGTCGGGCGTGGCCAACTTCGACGCGGACTCGAACGGAGAAGTCGTCGTGGTCAGCGGGGGCGTCGTCTCACTGATGGATGACAACTGCACCCTGCTCTGGAGCCAGACGATTCCCGGTGGCGGCAGCGGTGGCGCGCCCAACATCGCGGACTTCGACGCGGATGGTTCGCCTGAAGTAGGCGTGGCAGGTGCCAGCCGGTATGCCGTCTTCGAGACCAATGGCGCCGTGAAGTGGTCCAGCCCCACGCAGGACCAGAGCTCGAACGTGACGGGCTCGTCCACCTTCGACTTCGAGGGCGACGGCCGTGCCGAGGTCGTCTACGGCGACGAGGTCCGCCTGCGCATCTACGACGGTGCCACGGGTGCGGTGCGCTTCGATGTGGCCCACGCGTCCGGGACGACGTACGAGAACCCGCTCATCGTCGACGTGGACGCGGATGACAACGCGGAAATCGTCGTCGCGTCGAACAACTACAGCAGGGCCGGCCCTACCGGCATCCGCGTGTTCCGTGACCGCAAGGATGGTTGGGTGAACACGCGTCGCATCTGGAACCAGCACGCGTACTCCGTCACGAACGTCAACGACAACGGCACCATCCCCGCGCACCCCGTCGAGAACTGGCGCACGCCGGGACTCAACACGTTCCGCGCCAACAGCCAGGGCAACGGCAGCACCAGCCCCTATGCCGCGGCCGACGTGACGGTGACGGAGGTCACCTCGTCGTGTGACCGGACCACGGGCACATTGAGCCTGCACGCCCGCGTCAACAACCAGGGTGACGCGGCAACCTCGGCGGGCCTGCGCGTGGCCTTCTTCCAGGGCAATCCCACCTCCGGCGGCACGCTGCTGGGCGTAGGCATCCTCCCCACGGTGCTGAGCGCGGGGAGCAGCGCGGTGGTGAGCCTGGCGCTCGCCTCGGCGCCTGGTGGCACCACGGTCGTCTTTGCCAAGGCGGACGATGACGGCACCGGTGTCGGTCGCGAGACGGAGTGCATCGAGACCAACAACGCGGGCAGCGCGCCCGTCAGCCTCGCCTGCTCGACCAACGAGCCGCCCGTGGCCATCTGCCGCGACGTGGCCGTCAACGCCAGCCCGACGAACTGCAACGCGCCCGCGAGCGTGGACAACGGCAGCTACGACCCGGACGAGCAGCCCGGCCCGCTCTCCGTGTCGCAGGCCCCCACGGGGCCCTTCGGCCCGGGCACGCACTCCGTCACCCTGACGGTGTCGGACGGACAGGCCAGCGACACGTGCACGGCCACCGTCACCGTGGTGGACGTCACCCCGCCGGTCATCGTCTGTCCGCCCGAGCGCCTCGTCGAGGCCACCGGGCCTGACGGCGCCTTCGTCACGCCCGGGGCGGCCAATGTCTCCGACGCGTGTGGCGCGCAGGTCAGCGGCCCGGCCGCCGGCACCTATCCGCGTGGAACGACGGCGGTGACGTACACGGCCACCGACGCGGCGGGCAACAGCGCCTCCTGCACCACGGCCATCCACGTGGTCGACTCCGAGGGCACGCCGCCCAGCCTCATCATGTGCGACGTGCCGCGCTACACGTCCGCCGCGCAGGTGAAGGCGTGCGGCTGGGCCACCGCCAGCCCTGGTGGCGCTCCCATCAGCGTGGTGCTGCTCTCCATCGATGGCGGCGCTCCCGTGCGACTCACTCCGGACGCTGGCGGCGGACACGTCGTCGAGTGGCTGAGCCTGGCGGAAGGCCACCACACCCTCACGCTCACGGTCATCGCCACGGACGGCGGCATCGCCACCGAGAGCCGGCAGGTGACGGTGGACCGCACCGCGCCCCTGCTCCGCATCGTCGCGCCGAACCTCGAGGAGGCGCAGCCCCTGACGGTGGACGTCGTCACCGAGGTGACGGACCTCACCCCGGTCCACGTGACGGCCAACTGGGTCAGCGACACCGACGTCGGCGCGGGGACGAACCTGGCGACCACGCCTGTGACGTTCTCCGGCCCCGGCTCGCACCTGGTGCTCATCCGCGCCACGGACGCGGCGGGTAACACGGCCGAGCAGGTCATCCAGGTCCAGGTCGAGTAGTAGCGAGGTTCCGGGCGCTCCGTGGCGAAGTGGAGCCACGGAGCGCCTGAGTCCACTCGGTCAGCCCGCGGCGGAAGGATGTGCCCCCTGCCGCTCTCGCGAGGTCGCTAGCGCGGCGCCTTTCCGTCGCGGTAGTGCTTCAGGCATTCCTTGTCCCCCAAGCTCGCGCAAACCTGCTCGAGCAGGAGCATCCCTCGCTCCTGGCTGGGATTCATTCGAAGGGACTCGTCGAGCCAACGGAGCGCTTCCTGACTCCGTCCAGCCCGCGCATGGTAGGCCGCCATGACTCGAAGAAGGCCCGGGTGTCTCTCCTTTCGCACCTCCGCCTGGAGCTTTTCGAACGCGCGCGCCGGAGCGGACTCGGCTTCATGGTCCAGTCTTTCTACCGTGGCATGGATGGGGTTCACCTCACGGGACCGGGAGAAGCATGCCTCCGCGCGCTCCGGCATCTTCAGGTCCAGGTAGTAGTGCCCACAGAGCGCGAGGCTCGCGGCACTCTGCTCTCGCTCGAAGTCCGTCATGAGCTTGATCCACGCCTCCCGAGATCGGACTTGACCGAGCGATGACGTCGCCACCGGACCGAACCGCGAGGCACGCTGACTTCGTCCTGTGTCCGAGTGGCGCGGTGCCCCTGGCACGCCAGGACCGCGCAGCGCACGACGCCCAGCAGGGCCAGAAGGAGCGCGCGACTCACCGCGTGTCGTCGCCGTCCTGGAAGAAGTCGTGGATGGGCAGGTAGTTCGTCTGGAGGAAGGCCGGATTCGTGAGCCACAGCGAGGAGTCCTCCGCGTAGAACCTGGATGGATTCAGGCGCCAATCAATCACCCTGGAGGCTGAGCCGAACGGCTCCAAAGCCAGACATGCGCGGGACTGACTTCAGGGCCGCGACTGCTTCCGCACCTGTTCCCACGCCTCGATGATGCGACGCGTCTCCTCCTGGGCCAGGGCCTGGAGCTTCGGACCGAGCTGGGCGACCTTGTCCGGATGGTATTGCGCCACCAGCGCCAGGTACGCCCGCTTCACGTCGGGCAGCGGCGCCCCGCGCGAAACGCCGAGCACCTCCCACGCGGTGGGAGGCGTCTCGGCACGCGGCGCGGCGGGTTCTTCGGGAGGGACCTCTCGCTCCGCTTCGTCCGGAGGCGCGCGCTCTTCGCTCACGGGCTCACGGCCCTCGCCACAGCTCGAGCACAGCAGCCGCTCCTGGGCCTCGCCACCCACCTGCGCGACGCCCCGGACATCACAGCAGTCCCCACACACCAGATGGTGACACTGCTCACAGCGCGCGGCCGACGCGGCCTCCTCCAGCCCCACCCCACACCGGGGACATTCGTCGGGCAGCGGCGCCTCTTCTCCGCAGCGCACGCAGAACGCCCAGCCCCGGTCGAGCTGAACCTCGCACTCGTCGCACGTCAGCTCCCCCTCGTGCTCCCAGTGCTTCTCCTCGCCGCACCAGGGACAGAAGGGCATGAGCCACTCCAGCTTCCCCGCGCACTCGGGACCGTCACAGTCGAAGTCGAGCTTGTACCCGCGGGCGACGGGCCTCGGCGGGTTCTCCTCCTCGAACGATTCGCCACAGGCCCAGCAGCAGTTGAAGTCCCGGTGGGACGGCGCGCCGCACGCCTCGCAGGCGGGATTGCCGTGCTCGCTCTTCCACGAGACTTCGTCACCACACGCCGGACAGAACGCCATGCACGGCTTCACGTCACCGTGGGTGCACTTCTCCCGAGCATCGCGTCTCGCCCGCTCACGCTGTCCACGCGGCGCGGGAAACGGCGGTGTCTCACCCTGGTCCACCAGGACTTCCCACAGGCACGAGCGGCACACCCGCCCCTTCACCTGCTCCCCTGTCGGTGCGGGTCCGCCCATGCGTGCCCGGAAGACGCTCGCCTCCAGCACCTGCACGCTGAGACACGTCTCACACACAGCGTCGCCACACGACTCACAGCGTCCCGCCAGGCGCCGGCTGCCGAAGCCGAGCAACCCGGCTGTCAGCGTCTCCATGCAGCACGGACAGGCTCGCATGCACTTCCTTACGCCGGGAGAGGCCCCTGACTGGAACCTCTGAGTGGACGGCCCTCCTGCATGCCCGAGTCCAGCGGGTCCGTCCAGAAAGCAACCCTCCGGCACGACTCTGTAACGAAACACGGATTATCAGCGAGTCAGGCTACTGGTGTATGGGTGACCCCTCTCTTGTCGTGCACTGAGGAGTTCTCCATGCGTCGTCTCGGTTCAGCCCTGCTTTGCCTCAGCCTGCTGGTCGGCTGTGGTCCCACCTCGCCCTCCGAGCCCTCCACCCCGTCCGAGCAGCCCACGACCGAGGTACCCGCGAACCAGGACGCGTCCCTCACGCTGACGAACGTGGACGTCGCGCCGGAGTGCCAGGGCATCCTCACCTTCGCGAACACGGCGGCGCCCGGGACGCTGGACGCGTACCTGCCCAGCGACCTCGTCCTCAACCTGGTCAGCAGCCGCTCGACGGCGCCTTTCGCGACGCTGGCGCAGCTCTCCGCCGTCCACCTGATGGGCCCCGTGCGCCTGACGCAGTTGGAGAGCGGCGCGCGCGCCAATGGCCTCATCAACAGCAGCTGCGTGGGAATCCTGGACGAGCTGGCGGTCTCCACCGATGACGCCGCGGCGGTGGTCTCCCTGGTCAACACCGTGAGCAGCTCCGCGCTGTACGCCATCCTGCCGTACGCGTGGAATGGCGCCACGAACCTGCTCGCCCTGCGCCCGTTCACGTCCGTCCAGGCCATCTCCAATACGTCGGGCATCGGCGCGGTGAGCCTGCGCAACCTGCGCAACGCCGCCAACCTGGGCTACGCGCTGGAGGTCCTCGTCTCCTCGGTGAACGCCCTCCCGGAGGGCAACTGGACGGTGAAGATGGACCTCGCGTTCGACATCCAGAGCGTGATGAACGGCGAGTACGGCAATGACCGCCTGGCCTATGCCCAGTGCTTCGGCATCGACCCCGCCACCTTCCCGAACAACCGCTTCACCAACCGCCCGAACCTGGCCGACGCCACCGAGGTCCACAACTACGTCTCGAGCGCCGCCAACACCTATGCGTACCAGGGGCAGATTCCCACCAGCGTCATCAACGACGGCCTGGATGACCTCGACGCGCGCACCGCGGGTGGCACGTTCAAGGGCTGCCACATCGGCTACAACGACGGGCCCTGGGCCGGCATCCAGGTCCACTTCTTCGTCAACGCCACCACGGGCTTCCGCATCCTGACGGTCCAGCACTGGGTCGAGTGATTCACCCCGAAGCCCCAGGCCCACGTCACCGGGCCTGGGGCTTTCGCGCGGGGCTCGATTGCCCACGACGCAGGCGGGGCCTAGTCTCCAGGCAATAACCGCCTTCAAAGGAAAAGCCGTGAGAGCCTTCCCCCGAGCCTTCGTCGCGGCAGTCCTTACGCTGGGCGCGACGCTGCCAGCGCTGGCCGTCGAGCCTCCCCCTGAGTTCGGTACGGATTGGGATGACCCGCGCACGGCGGTGCCCACGGTGGAGCGGCCGGCGACGGCGTCGTGCACCGTGCGAATCGTCGACGAGAAGTTCGACGACTTCACGCCCTTCACGGGCACCTTCACTCCGCCCGCCGAGTGCCCGGGGCCGTGGCACAAGGTGGTGCTGCGCATGGAGGGCAAGGTCCAGGGCGTCCAGTACGACCGGCTCGGCCATCTGGAGGTGGGCGGCGTCACCCTCTTCAAGACGTCCACGCCCGAGCCGTCTCGCGATGGAATCTCGTGGTCGGTGGAGAAGGACATCACCGCCTATGCGCCGCTCTTGCGTCAGCCCCAGCCCGTGTGGATGCTGATTGGCAACGTCGTCAATGACACCTACACGGGTGTGCTGGACGTGCAAGTGTACCTGACGTTCTACGCGGCGCAGGGAAGGCAGACGCCAGCGGCCCGGACGGCGAGCGACGTGCTGCCGCTGGTCAACCCGCGCCGCGAGGGCAGCGCGTTGGTGGGCGAGGTGACGGTGCCCCAGAACACCACGCGGCTCCTCGCGGAGGTCTACGCGACGGGCTCGGGCGGAGGCTGCGAGGAGTTCTGGTACATCACCGCGCCCACCGTCGTGCCGTACTCGTGCCCCGCCGACGCGGGCCCGTACCGCGAGGTGCAGATTGAAGTGGATGGAAAGGTGGCGGGCATCGCCATGCCCTTCCCTCATGTCTACACGGGCGGCTGGTCCAATCCGTTCCTCTGGTACGTGCTGCCGGCGCCCCGGGCCTTCAACATCCGCCCCATCACCTATGACCTCACGCCCTTCGCGGGCCTCTTGACCGACGGCCAGCCGCACCAGCTCCGGGTGAGCGTGCTGGGCGTCCCCGAGGGTCGCCCTGGCTGGGATTTGCCCACCAACGTGCTCGTCTGGAGGGATTCGAGCGCCGCGCGCGTCACGGGCGGACTGCTCCAGCACCAGGTCGGCGCGCTGACGAATGACGCCGACTGCGCGCTCGTGGACGGCTGGCATCAGGTGGACACGCAGGGCGGGCAGCACCTGCGCGTGTCGGGCTACCTGCGGACGTCGCGAGGCTGGGAGCTGACGACCGTCGAGCAGAAGGTGTCCAACGCCAGCATGCACCGCTGGCTGGGGGACATGGAGAACCCGGACCAGCTCCTGGCCACGTGGAACGACACCAGCACCGTCACCGTGGTGGGGCGGGAGCTCTTTCCGACGGTGAGCCGCTCCGACAAGCGCTTCGTGCTCGACGGACTCATCAGCGTGACGCCGGAGAACCGGCTCACGACGAGCATCACCATGAACGACGCGGAGGACGCGTTCGAGCTGCACGGCCTCCAGCCCCTGACGCACCGCAAGCTCAGCGACGTCTTCACCGGTGAGGCCGCGTACACGCTGGGCGTTCCCCGCGCGCAGCGCAACGCCGTGGGCACGTCCACGCACCGCTACAAGGTGACAGGCTTCCCGGGCGACTGCTACGACCGGAGCCTCTCCAGCCGCAACGGCTACATCACCGAGGACGTCCAGCGCTGCGATTGAGCGGTGCTCCGGAGTCCTCGCGTGAAGAGGGGCGCCCCTGGGCCACGGGGCGTCTCACTCCAGCTCGTTCGGCGTCTGGATGCGCCTGCGCTGGACCCAGTCGCGCGCCTTCGCGAGTTCGTGCTCGAACCAGCCGTCCGCGTTGGCCTCCATCACCTCCTCGTGGGTGAAGCCGAACTCCGAGGTGGCGGGAGGCGGCTGCTGGCGCCCCCACCGCGCGGCGACGGCGCGAGCCCACTCGGACTGGCTCCGCGCGAGCGCGAGCTGGAGGTACTTCGCGTCTCCCCGGTCCGATGAGGTGCTGGACTGGAGGGCCGCGCTCAGCTCCCGCTGACTCCACGGCGCATCCAGGGCACAGAGGACGGTGGAGACCCGCATCCGAGCCATGGGGACGGAGGAGCGCAGCGCGCGCCGCACCAACTCCAGGGCGTGCTCGGGTGCGTACTCCAGCGCCAGGAGCGCGAACTCTCCCGCATAGGGATTGCCTCCGTACCCCTTCACCTTGTCCACCCGGGCGAAGGCGAGCACCGCCGCGAGCACCCGCTCCCGCTCGAACTGACGGCGAAGCAGATAGGCCGCGGCGGCATGGAGCGAATAGGGGTGGTGCTCCTCGGGAGACATGCGCTGGAGCAGGCTGAACACCGCCGGACAGCTGGCGTTCCCTGGCAGCGCGTCCAGCCGCTCGATGGCCGCCCCCATGGCGGAGGAGATGGGACCGGAGAGGACGCGCTCACAAGTCACGACGAACGCGTCGGGAGACACGAGGCCCTGGAGGGCCGCGAGCGCATCGCCCGCCAGGGAGGGAACGGTCGCCCTCGCGAGAAGCCACTCCCTGCGCGCTTCACGGACCGCGAGGACTCGCTCGGCGAACACGCTGGAGTCCAGCGCCTCGAAGTCTCCGAGCCAAAGAAAGCTCCGCTCGCGCGCGTCCGGAGCATCGAAGTCCAGCGTGCCAGCCGCGTCGGCCAGCGCCTCCAGCGCGGGAGGGAGCCTGAAGACATGCTCGCTCGGAGGGTGCCGCAAGAGCCCCTGGGCCTGAAGCTCACGGATGCCGCTCACCACCAGGTCCCGCCCCGGGAGCAGGGCCGCCAGACGCGCCTCGGGGAGGCCCGGCGCCTTGAGCGAGAAGATGCGGGTCGCGAAGAAGTAGGGGTCGATGGTGGCCCCTTCGTCTCCATGGAAGTCGACATCCAGAATCTCGTCCTCGCTGGAGAGACAGCAGCCCCTGCCGTGGAACTCGTAGCTCCAGCCCGCGAGGCCAGGAACGTCTCCCGAGTCTTCATCCTCGTCCTCGTCGTCAGCCGCGTCCCGCTTCGTGGTGAGTCGCTCCTCGACGATACGGACGAGCCAGCGCTGGCGGACGAGCTGGCGCATCAGGCAGACGAGCAGCCACGCGGAGTCTGGACGAAAGGCAGGCGCGTCGACACGGCTCGCGGGCGCGCCGCTCAGCAGGACACCAATCGCCTGGATGAGGTCACTCATGGAAGCTCTCGTTTACCCCACCTGGGCCCGCCCCGTGTTACGAGCGTCCCCATGTCGAAGACCCCACCCGTTGCTCGCCCCCGTGCCGTCCTCGTGGGCGTCCAATTCCCCAGTGTGACGGACATCGAGCACGCCGCGGACCTCGCGGAGCTCAAGCGGCTGGTACACACGCTGGGCTATGACGCCGTGGCCACGGTGACCCAGCGTCGAGGGGCGCTGGCCACGGGGACGGTGCTCGGCAAGGGGAAGCTCAAGGACCTGGCCGCGCTCACCGGAGGCCCCGGCGTCATCACCTCGGGCGCCCAGGACCGGACCTCCAAGGCCCGCGCGAAGTGGGAGGCCGCCGAGGACGACTCCGAGCAGGAGGGCGATGAGCCCGCCCAGGCCCCCGAGACAGCGGACACCGGGGCCGAGGACACCGGGGCCGAAGAAGAAGAGGACACCGAGGCCGAGGAGGAGGACTTCGAGGAGGACGATGAAGCCTCCGAGCCCGAGGAGGACGTGAGCGGGCCGCGCCCCACCGTGGTGGTCGTCGACCACGAGCTGTCGCCGAGCCAGCTCCGCAACCTGGAGAAGGCCACGGGGGCCCAGGTGATGGACCGCACCGGCGTGATTGTCGACATCTTCCACCGGCACGCACGCAGCCACGAGGCGCGCATGCAGGTCGAGATTGCCCGGCTCACCTACCTCGCGCCCCGGCTGCGGGAGTCCTCGGGAGGCCGGGAGCGCCAGCAGGGCCGTGGCTCCGGAGACTCCGCGGTGGAGCTGGACCGGCGGAAGATTCGAGACAGGCTCGCGGAGCTGCGCGCGGGGCTCGCCGTCATCCAGAAGGAACAGGACCATCGCCGGTATGCCCGCCGGGAGCAGCTCCGGGTGGCGCTCGTCGGCTACACCAACGCCGGCAAGTCGTCCCTGATGCGCGCGCTCACCGGGAGCGAGGTGCTGGTCGCCGACCAGCTCTTCGCCACGCTGGACACCACGGTGCGCGCGCTGCACCCGGAGACCCGTCCCCGCGTGCTCGTCTCCGACACGGTGGGCTTCATCCAGAAGCTGCCGCACGACCTGGTCGCCTCGTTCCGCTCCACCCTGGATGAGGCGCTGGAGGCGTCGCTGCTGCTCTACGTGGTGGACGCGTCCGACCCGACCTGGAAGTCGCAGCTGGAGGTCACCCGGTCCGTGCTCCGCGAGATTGGCGCGGACGTGGTTCCGAGCAAGCTCCTGCTGAACAAGACCGACCGACTGGACGAAGCCGCGCAGGACGCGCTTCGCGCCGAGCACCCGGAGGCGGTGCTGCTCTCGGCCCATCGACCGGATGACGTGGCGAAGCTCCGGCTGAGCATCATCCAGTTCTTCGAGGCGTCGATGGTGGAGGCCCACCTGATGATTCCGTACGCCAGCCAGGGCCGCATCGGAGAGGTGTACGAGCACACCACGGTGCTGACCGAGGAGTTCGACGAGCACGGCAGGAAGCTCCGCGTGCGGGGCCCGGCCGCCGCGATTGCCCGGCTCACGCGAGACTTCCAGGCGTGAGGCCCGCGGTGCTCATGCCGAACGAGCACCGCACCTGACCTCCCAGGCAGGGCCGCGCCGCAACCCCTCCGGGCCCCCTGCCCCGCCGCCCCGTGAGCGCACCACCGGGGTGGCATCCGACGCCCCACCTGCGTTTTCCCCCGGCCTCGACGTGTCCCAGGACAACGGTGCCCCGCACCGGAGGAAGGCACACCCCGGGCATTCTTGAGACATGAATCAGGACTCAACATCATCCCTCCACGTCGACGCGCCCTGTCTCTCTCCCACGGCGCCTCACTGGAGCGGTCATGCAAGAGGTGCAGGCCTGGGTCCTTCATCGCGGGGAGAGGCAGCGGGACGGCAAGAGCGTTCCGGGTGAGCTCGTCCAGGAGTCCTTCGCGATTCCAGACCTGGGCCCGGAGCACGTGCTCGCGGAGCCCCTCTACGGCTGCTGGGAGGGCAACATGGGCCACGCCCTCCAGCGAGTGCCCGTGGACATCTGCCGGCTGCGCCGCGAGGACAAGGTGGTCATCGGCAACGCGGGCGTGGTGCGCGTGCTGGAGACGGGCAGCGCCGTCACGCGCGTCCGCCCGGGAGACGTCTGCCTCGTGTTCTGCAACGCGGAGCAGGACGAGCATGGCTACCCCGTCAAGGTGCTGGCCTACGACGCCAGCCACACCATGGGCCTGCTCGCCCGGAGGACACGGCTCCCGGAACGGGTGCTCGTCCCCCTCCCCCGCGACACGCGTCACTCGCTGAAACAGTGGGCCGCGTTCTCCCTGCGCTACATCACCGCGTGGTCCAACTGGCGGCTCGCCTACGGCTGCTGGCGCTTGCAGGTCAGCGAGTCCGACTGCCCCGCGCCCTTCGTCGTCGGTTGGGGCGGCGGGGTCTCCTACGCACAGCTTCGACTGGCGCGGTACGCCGGGTGTCGAGTGGCCATGGTCGCGTCCCAGGACGAGCGGCTGCGCCACCTGTCGTCCGTGGACATCATCCCCATCGACCGGCGCGAGTTCCCCGACCTGATGCTGGACCCCGTCCTCTTCGCCGCCGACTCCGGTTATCGCCAGCGCTACACCCAATCGGAGAAGCGGTTCCTCGCGCGCGTGAAGGAAGCGGGACGCGGTCAGGACGTCTCCATCTTCCTGGACCACATCGGCGCGCCGCTCTTCCAGGCCACGCTGAAGGCGCTCGGCCGCCAGGGGGTGATTGCCACCGCGGGCTGGAAGCTCGGCGCGGAGCTCATCGACCTCTCGCGATCCACCGAGTGCACCAAACGCCACCAGCACATCCACACCCACTACGCGCGCTACTCGGAGGCCGTGGCGGCCGTGGGCTTCGCGGAGGAGATGGGCTGGCTGCCTCCCGTGGACCATGAGCGCGTCTACACCTGGGACGAGATTCCCCAGCTCGCGCGCGACGTCGACGAGGCACGCGTCGCGTCCTACTTCCCCCTCTTCCAGGTCAACCCCGAGGCGCCGACCCCCGTACGCCAGGAGGCCGCATGACGCAGGACGCGACGGACACGCTCGCCGCCGCGAGGCAGCGGTTCAAACACCAGTCCCGAGCCTTCAGCGTCGCGCGCGTGCTCCTCGTGGACCTCATCACCATGGCATTCGCGCTGCCGCCGGGCCTGGTGGCGTGGTGGTCCTGCCTGCTCTATCTGCGGTGGTGCTGGGACAGGCCCGGGTTCGCCGCGTGGGCGCTGCTGGCGCCCGGAGTCCTCGCGGCCGTCTTCCTGGTGACGTGCTGGCTCATGCGCCTGTGCATCCCTCGCATGAGGCCAGGCACCTACCCGATGGAGCTGTCTCGGGACTACCTCGCCTGGTACTCGGTGCTCTGCCTGGGTCACGCGGTGCGCATCTCCGGACTCCAGCCGTTCTTCTTCACCTTCTACGTCACCAAGTATCTGTACTGGCGGGCCATGGGGGCGCGCATCGCGTACGGGGTGAACTCGTCCCTCTTCGCCATGCTCGCGGACTACCCGCTGCTCACCATCGGCAAGGGCTGCACGATGGGCGCGAATGTCTTCGTCCTCGGGCACCTGTTCCTCGGCGACAAGGTCCAGCTCGGCGAGGTGCGCATCGGCGACAACGTGTTCCTCGGCGCGGGAGCCATGGTGGGGCCCCGGACGACCATCGGCTCGAGGAGCTGGATTGGAATGGGCAACAAGCTCCTGAAGGACACGCTGCCGGAGGACTCGCGCGTCGAGAACTTCGCCTGGGAGCACTTCAACCCGGCCCGCGCCTCCGCCGAAGCGAGCCCGCGATGAAGCTGCTGGAGCCTCGCCTGGGCATCCAGGTGCTGGGACATGGCCGCTCGTTGCCCGGCACGCGCGCCGTGTCCAACGCGGAGCTGCTCGCCCGGGACTCCGAGCAGCACGGCCGCTCCGCCAAGACGCTGGAGGCGCTCGGTCGCAAGCTCCAGGCACGACTGGGATTCGGGCAGCGCCATCTCGCGCGACTGCCCGGAGCACTCCCGGGTGAAGCGCCCCCCGCGCCCGGCGACGAGGAGACCAGCGAGTCCCTCGCGCTGACGGCGACCCGGCGGGCGCTCGGAGAACGTGGCGGCGCCGATATCGAAGCGCTGATTCACGGAACCACGACGACCAGCCGCTACACGGGCTCGCAGGCGGCGGCCATCCTGGGGCGGCTCGGCGGTCATGCCTCGGCCTATGAGCTCAAGGCGGGGTGCTCCACCTCCCTCGCCAGCCTGCACCTCGCGATGTCCCTGCTGGGCAGTGGCTACGACAACGTGATGGTGAGCTGCGCGGAGACGTTGTCCAAGGTGATGAACCCGGCCCTCAAGGAGACCTGGTTCATCCTCGCGGATGGAGGCGCGGCCCTGTGGCTGCGCCGTGAGTCGACCTCGCCCGACTTCGAGGTGCGCCAGTGTCTCTACGCCACGGACGGGACGCTGGTGGACCTGTATACGACGCCCGGGAGGCTGCCTCCGGACCGGAGCGTGCTCGAACAGGGGGGCTACGCGATGACGGGCGACGGCACCCGGCTTCGTGAGGAGGCGCTGCGGCGATATCTGGAGATGCTCCGCGCGATGTTCCCCGGCGGACGGGGCCTGGAGCGGGTCCGCTGGGTGGTGGCCCATCAAATCAACCGGAAGCTCATCGAGCGGGTCTGCGCGGAAGGCGGGCTCGATGCGCGCCTCGTCTGGAGCGCGGACCGCGTCGGCAACATCGGCGGCGCCTCCGTCCTGTTCTCACTGTCGGAGGCGCTGGAGCAGGGGCTGTTCGCTCCAGGTGACTCGGTGCTGCTGATGAGCGTGGGTGGTGGGCTGTCCTTCGCGATGCAGCACTGGGTGAAGCAGTGACGAGGGAGCGCCACGACATGGACCTGCTCGAACGCATCAAGAAGGCCCTGCTCAGCGCGGGCATGGAGGAGCTGCCCTCGGACACCTCCGAGAGCCTCGTCACACATGGCATGGACAGCCTGATGATGGTGCTCGGTGTCGCCGCGCTGGAGAAGGAGCTGTCGCTGCGCATCTCCGGCAAGGACTTCTCCGAGCAGGCGTTCCACAGCCTCGACACCCTGGAGACCTGGCTGCGCGAGCTGGGCGCCACATGAGGGTCCTTGTCACCGGAGGAGGCTCCGACATCGGCCGCTCCATTGCCCGGCGACGGCTGGCCCTGGGGGACGAGGTGTTCGTGACGGCCTCCTCGGAGGCCTCGCTGGAGCAATGCCTTGCGCGATATCGCGAGGAAGGGCTGAAGGCCCAGGGCCTGGTGCTGGACCTCGCGGCTCCTGGACTCAGCGAAGAGGCCCTGCGCGGTCTGCTGGCGGGGGGCCTTCAAGGACTGGTGCTGAATGCGTGGACACGGCGACCTCCCCTTCACCGTTTCCACGAACTGCCGCAAGCGGCGCTCGAAACAGACGTCACCGCGAACCTGATGGGCAATGTCTGGCTCTTGCGCCGCCTGCTGCCGTCGATGCTCGAAGCCCGTCGGGGCCGCATCGTCTTCATCTCCAGTGTCTCCACGGTCAGCGGCACGGGGCGCTATGGCGCGTACATCCTGTGCAAGTCCGCGCTGGAGGGACTGATGCGCAACCTGGCGGTGGACTACGGCGCGTTCAACGTCCTGTGCAACACCGTGCGGCTGGGGCTCTTCAAGACGACGCGCACGAAGAAGTACTGGTCCCGTCCCCACTACGTGGAGCGGATGGGTGGCGTCATTCCACAAGGGTCGCTGGGCGAGCCCGAGCACGTCGGTGAAGCGCTCGACTCGCTGCTGTCCGAGCACCAGTACATCAACGGCGCGGTGCTGGACGTCACCGGGGGCCTCCCCATGGTCCGACTGGAAGGAGTGTTGAAGCCATGAGCTTCCTGAAGCCCACCGCACCGGTGTACCTGCTCGGCCCTCGCTCGTGGCTGCCCGCGAAGGTGATGACCAACCAGGACGTGCTCGACTGGATGGGGACGCGCGCGCGGCCCAGTTGGATTACCCACCGGACCGGCGTCGAGAAGCGGCACTGGGTGGAGCCGGAGCAGGCGTGCAGTGACGTCGCGGCGGCGGCGGCCCTGCGGCTGCTGGAGGACTACGACATCGACCGGCGGCGCATCTCCCAACTCCTCCTGGCCACCGTGTCGGGAGACTTCCCCACCCCGCCGACCTCGCCGCTGGTGCTTCCCAAGCTGGGCCTGGATGGCATTGGCGTGTTGGACCTGGTGGCCGCCTGCGCGGGCTTCACCAGCGCCGTCCACGTCGGCGCGGGACTCGCGCTGGCCACGGGGAGCGACCATCTGGTCATCGCCGCGGACATCCGCTCCAAGTTCCTCAACCGCGAGGACCTGGCGACGACGGCCCTGTTCGGCGACGGGGGCGCGAGCTGTCTGGTGACGACTCGTCCCGAGCAGGCCGACTATCAGCTCATGGCGAGCGAACTGGGCGCGGACGCGTCCATGGCGGACATCATCGCCATCCGCGCGGGAGGCTCTCGCCTGCCTCATCATCTGAACGACGACCCGACCAAGGTCTTCCTCAAGATGGAGCATGGGGCCACGCTGTTCATGAAGGGCGTGGACAACATGTCGGCGGGCGCGGCCTCGCTCTTGCGGCGGCTCGGCATGAGCGTGGCGGACGTGGACTGGTTCGTTCCCCATCAAGCCAACCTGCACCTCATCCGAGCCATCACCGACAAGCTGGGGGCGGACCCCGCGAAGGTGGTGGAGACCGTCCAATTCACCGGCAACACGTCGGGGGCCAGCGTGGGCATCGCGCTCGCACACCTCCAGGAGAAGCTCCCGCTGCGCTCGGGGCAGAGCGTCCTGCTCATCTCCGCGGGAGCGGGAGGCGCGTCCGCCTGCGCGCTGCTCAAGCGCCTCTAGCCACGAAGGCAGCCCGACATGAACCTCGCACACGCGTTCTCCCGGGCGGATGACGCCCCCGCTCTCATCCTCGGTGAGGAGACGCACTCCTTCGCCGCGCTCCGACGCGAGGTCGAGGCCCTCAAGGCGCGCCTCCCCGACAGGCCGTCGGCGCTCACCATCCTGAGGTTCCGCCGGTCGCTCGCGTTCGTCACCCGCTTCCTGGCCCTCTACGAAGCAGGGCATCCACTGGCCGTGTTCGCGCACGACTGGACGGACTCGGAAGTCGAGGCGCGGCGAGCGAGCCTCGGGGACTGCTTCGAGCTGGATGAGAACCTGTCCATCTCCTGGCGAAGCGGACGGACCGAGCCACTCCGCCATCCGGAGACCGCCGTCGTCCTGTTCACCTCCGGGAGCACGGGCGCGCCTCGGGCCGTGCAGCTCTCCCGGAGGAACATCGACGCGAACGTGGCCGCCGTCCTCACGTCGCTCGACTTCGCGTCGGTGTCCCGCCAGACGCTGTTCCTTCCGCTCTCCTACTCCTTCGGGCTGCTCGGGCAGTTGCTCCCCGCGCTGGCGGCGGGCATCCCCACTCACCTGCTCGCAAACCTGGTCGAGCTCAAGCGACTGCTCGATGAAGGACGCTTGCAGGGGATGATCAGCGGAGTCCCCTCCCACCACGAGACGCTGCTGCGATTGCTGGGGGACGGGCCCTCGAACACGCGAGCCGTCACCCACGTCGTCTCCGCTGGCGCGGCGCTGAGCCTGGAGCTGCGCCAACGCCTGACACGGGCCTTTCCCGCCAGCCGCGTCTACACCTGCTATGGCCAGACGGAGCTGGCGCCTCGGGTGCTCTGTCTGCGCAGCGACCACCCGGCCTTCTTCTCCTCCGCCACGGGCTTCCCGGTCGGCGGGCTCACAGTGAAGCTCACCTCCGAGGGCGAGCTCTGTGTGCGAGGCGAACAGGTGATGTTGGGGTATCTGGGGGCACCGGAGGCCACACGCGAGAAGGTCCGCGAGGAGGGCTGGCTCCACACGGGCGACGTGGCGGAACTGAGTCCCACGGGCCTGGTGACGCTCCTGGGGCGCAACGATGAGCTGCTCAAGGTCGGCGGGGAACGACTGAGCCCGCTCGAAATCGAGGCCGTCCTGCGCATCCTGCCGGGGGTGACGGACGCCGCCGTGTCGGGCCGCGAGGACGCCTTGTATGGAATGACACTCACGGCCTTCCTGCGCTTCGAGCCTGGCACCACCAGCCCTCACAAGCGCGAGCTGCGGCAGACCCTGCGCGAGCACCTGTCCCCGCACAAGGTCCCCACCGAGTTCTACCGGGTGGAGCAACTCCCACGAACGTCGAATGGGAAACTGCAACGCGCCCGGCTGACGGAGTGTATTCACCCCGAACGGCGCCTCGGCTGAGCCTCCGTCCCCTGTCCGTCCAGAAGCCAGTCACGCACCGCGAGGAAGCGGGCGGTGGGAGCGGCGGCGCGGCGCCAGGCCACCCAGAGCGTGCCCCAGGGACGCCGAGGCGAGCGCCGGCCCACCTCTGGCGTGAGCGCCACGACGCGCCCGTCGCGCACGGCGGGGTCCACCAGATAGTCGGGCAGCACCGTCACGCCCACGCCGGCCTCCGCCAGCGCCAGCATCTCATCCAGGTTGGCGATGCGGCACACCACCTGCGCGGGCAGCGGCTCCTTCGGGCCCAGCGTGGTCCGCCACCATGGACCGAGCATCGCCAGGTCCGCGTCGAAGGCGATGAAGCGATGGGCCCCGAAGTCCCGGGCACTGCGAGGCGTCCCCCAGCGCTTCAGGTAGGCGGGCGAGGCCACCGCCACGAAGCGCTCCTGCGCCACCTGCCGGACCTCCAGCCCTGGTGCCTCGGGCAGGAGCCCGACGATGCCCAGGTCCAGTTCTCCCTCGAGCAGTCGGCGAGCGATGCGGCTCGGCACATCGAAACGGACCTCCAGCCGAAGCTCGGGGTGTCGTGCCAGGAGGCCCGGCAGGCGCGGGCGCAGCCAGTGCCGGAAGAAGGGCCAGGGCCCACCGAGCGACACCTCCCCGCGCACGGTCCGCTGCGCCTCGGAGGCTTCCTCCAGTGCGGCGTCGAGGGCGGGCAGGTGCTCGCCCAGACACGCGACGAGCGCCACTCCGGCGGGGGTGAGTCGAGCCCGTCGCCCCACCCGCTCGAACAGGGCCACGCCCACCTGTCGCTCCAGTACCTTGAGCTGCTGTCCCACGGCGGAGGCGGTGATGCCCAACCGAGCCGCCGCGGCGGCATGAGTCCCCGCGCGACTCACCTCCCACAGCGTCCAGAGCGCCTCGCGATTGCCAAGCATGGCTTCACTTTATGTGAAGACCCTCTCGGTTTTCTGGGGATGGGCGCGGGAGTACTTCTTCACTCCGTTGGCCCCTCATCCCGGGGCCGTGAGGAGCCCGCCATGGAAGCCCTGACCGCCGTGAAGGTCCTGCTGATTGTCACCAGTCATTCTCAGTTCGGAGATACCGGGGAGCGGACGGGCTTCTGGCTCGAGGAGCTGGCCGCGCCCTACGCGCAGTTCTCGCAGGCCGGCGCCCAGGTGGACATCGCCTCGCCCCAGGGAGGCGCGGCTCCCGCGGACCCGCGCAGCGAGAAGGAGTCGACGGAGACGACGCGGGCCTTCCTCGCCGACGCCCAGGCCACGAAGAAGCTGGCGCGCACGCTCACGCTCGCCGAGGTGAAGGACACCTACGACGCCTACTTCGTGGTGGGCGGGCACGGCGTGATGTGGGACCTGGCGAAGCACGTCCCCCTTCACAAGCTGCTCTCCACGGGCTACGCGCGCGGCGCCGTCATCGCGGCGGTCTGCCATGGCCCGGCGGCGCTGGTGGGTGTGAAGGGCCTGGATGGCAAGCCGCTGGTGAACGGCAAGCGTGTGGCGGCCTTCAGCAACGCGGAGGAGAAGGCGGCGAAGTTCGACGCCATCGTCCCCTTCCCGCTGGAGACGCGGCTGCGCGAGCTGGGCGCGCGCTACGAGTCCGGCCCGTTGTGGAAGAGCTTCGCGGTGCGCGACGGACGGCTCGTCACAGGCCAAAACCCGGCATCGTCAGCGGAGACGGCGCGCGAGGTGCTCCGAGCCCTGAAGGAGAAGAAGTAGCCCCCGACGACAACGCGCCGCGAGCCCACCGGCGGGACTGGAGTGCCGCTTCATGATGACGGTGGGCGGGCTCCTCGCTGCGCCGTAGAGTCCGGCAGTGAATCCTTCACCGGAAGACCTCGCGGCCCTCTCATCCGATGTGGATGACACCTTTCGCCTGAGACTCGCGCAGGCCCTGAGTGAGCGAGGCGACCCACGAGGTGAGTTCATCCAGGTGCAGTGTGCGCTCGCGAAGATGAAGCCGGAACCCTCCGCGCAGACGCTTCGGGCACGAGAGGCCTCACTGCTCGCGGAACACGAGGCGACGTGGCTCGCGGAGCTCGGGTTGCTCCCGGGTGATGCCGTGTTCGCGCGCGGGTTCGTGGACCGCGTCACGGTGGATGCAAGCCGCGCCCATGGCGTCTACGCGCGGCTCATCCGTCAGGAGCCTGTTCGCGCGCTGGGCCTGCGCGTGGACCTCGGAGGCTCCGAAGAGCAGCTCCCCCTCCTCCTCGAGGAAATCCGCCACACTGGCTTCGCGCCATCGCTGGAGCGGCTCACCCTCGACCGGAAGAACTACTGGGACGTCATCCATGACGATGAGCTGGAGCTTCGTCGGCAGGGCACGAAGCTGCTCGGGCTCTCGCTCGACCTCGACGACTTCGGCCGCGCCGACTCGGGGCTCGCGCTGCTGGACATCGCGCTCACATCGCCTGATGCGGCGCTGCTCGAGACGCTCGGCATCAAGCTCACCGGCCGGGGTTCGAATCCCCTGGAAGCGCTCCTCCAGACACTGGAGCGCGCGGGAGCTCGCCCTTCGCTGCGCGAGTGGACCCTGGAGTTCTCCTGCCCCAATGGGAGGGAGTGGATCCGCTGGGTCCAGTTGGATTCACTCTCACGCCTCCTGGCCCTGTACCCGAAGCTCCAGACCCTGGTGCTCCCGATGACGGAGCTTCAGGCCGTGCACGTCGAGCATCCCGAGCTGCGCGAGCTCTCCCTTCACTGGCTGGGGCTCATCCCCTGCGGCCCCTCGGACCTGTCGCAGTGGAAACCCGCGCCCGTGCCCAAGGGCACCGGACTCCAGTTCCTTCGGGAGGCACACCTCCCCAAACTCGAACGGCTGCACATCGATTTTCAATACGAGTGGTACATCGCGTGGACCCCCGAAGACCTGGCGCCGCTCTTCGAGGCGAAGGGGCTGCCCTCCCTTCGTCAGCTCGAGCTGCGCAACTGCGCGTTCGGCGACATGCTGTGCCACGGGCTGGTCCGCATGGAGCACTTCCCGTCACTCCAGGTGCTCGACCTGACGGGAGTCATCCTGACGGACGAGGGCGCCGCGACGCTCACGCGGCATCGCGACCGCTTCCCACGCCTGAAGCAACTGGTCTGCGGACCCTGGGGACTTTCCGAGTCCGCCTGGAACGCGCTGGAGAAGCGCTACCCCGTCACCGTCCCTTGAAAGGCCCACGGGCCAGGCACACGCGAACCACCGCGGCCTGGCCCGGGATGACGCGGACTAGCTCCCCGACGCCCGCACCGTGCCACCGCTCGCCCAGTGGTCCACCGAGGCGTGCGACGCGGTGCTGTCGAGCAGCTCCGCGAGCAGCTTCGGGTTCGCCACTTCGTCCGGCTCGAAGACACCCAGCAGCGCCAGCTCCGGCTTGGCGTCGCCGTAGTGCTCCTCACCCACGGTGAGGAAGCTCGGGGTGTAGCTCGCGCCCACCAGGCCGCTCACCAGCGGGGCGATCTTCATCGACGCGCCATGCGCGTGCACCGGGCCGGCGGGAGCGCCGTTGCCCTTGACGAGGCCGATGTCGTGGCCCAGGAACCGGACCTCGAACGCCTTCGAGTCATCCCAGTGCGGAACCTGCTCGATGACGAGCGTCAGGCTGCCCTCGGACTTCGCTCCGGCGTCCTGGTTCGCCTTCTCAATCAGCCCCTTGAGGGTCTCGAAGACCTGGGGAGCGAGGCCGGCCCAGCGCTCGCGACGGGCAAAGGCCGCCCGGATGTTCTCGTTGATGGCCTTCAGAGATGCTCCAGCGCTTTTCGACGACATTGCGACCCTCGGAGGTTGTTGGAAGGCGGCGATGCTGCCTCCCCCCTGGCGGCCCTGTCCAGCACTCGACACCCCTCTCGGCCCGCGGGGGTGCCCCCGCCCGTCGGCCCGCCGGCCTGGGGGGCAATCTCCCTTTGAAATTCGCGGCGGCTTCTCGTAGTTTCGCCCGTGACTTCGAGGAGTGTTGCGAGGCCTCAGGCCCCAGGCTCGAAGCGCGGTACCCAACGGCACTCACCTGGACGCGTTGCTTGCGAGGGTGGGTCCGCTTTTTGGCGGCTCGGGAGTTCCTCGCCAGCTCGCGCCGCAACCATCAGCAGGAGCCATGCCATGACCGCTGTTCCCCAGACCCAGAAGCAGGACCACGCCGTCGCCGACCTGTCGCTCGCCGCGTGGGGCCGCAAGGAAATGCGTATCGCCGAGAGCGAGATGCCCGCCCTCATGGCCATCCGCGAAGAGTACGCGAAGCAGCAGCCGCTGAAGGGCGCGCGCGTCACCGGTTCGTTGCACATGACCATCCAGACGGCCGTGCTGGTGGAGACGCTGCAGGCCCTGGGCGCCGAGGTGCGCTGGGCGTCGTGCAACATCTTCTCCACGCAGGACCACGCCGCCGCCGCGCTGGTCGCCGCGGGCACGCCCGTGTTCGCCCACAAGGGCGAGACGCTGAAGGAGTACTGGGACTTCACCCACCGCATCTTCGAGTTCGGGCCCGCGGGCAGCGACCACGAAGGTCCGAACATGATTCTGGACGACGGCGGTGACGCGACGCTGCTGATGCACCTGGGCAAGCGCGCGGAGAAGGACGCGAGCCTGCTCGCCTCGCCCCAGAGCGAGGAGGAGCGCGAGCTGTACGCCTCCATAAAGGCGAAGCTGGCCCAGGACCCGACCTGGTACACGCGCAAGGCGGCGAAGATTCTCGGCGTCACCGAGGAGACGACGACGGGCGTGCACCGCCTCCAGGAGATGTCCGTGAAGGGCACCCTCCTGTTCCGCGCCATCAACGTCAACGACAGCGTGACGAAGAGCAAGTTCGACAACCTGTACGGCTGCCGGGAGTCGCTGGTGGACGGCATCAAGCGCGCCACCGACGTGATGGTCGCCGGGAAGATCGCCGTCGTCGCCGGCTACGGAGACGTGGGCAAGGGCTCCGCGCAGGCGCTGCGCGCGCTGTCCGCCCAGGTGTGGGTCACCGAAATCGACCCCATCTGCGCGCTCCAGGCCGCGATGGAGGGCTACCGCGTCGTCACCATGGACTACGCCGCGGACAAGGCCGACATCTTCGTCACCGCCACGGGCAACAAGAGCGTCATCACCCATGACCACATGGCGAAGATGAAGGACCAGGCCATCGTCTGCAACATCGGCCACTTCGACAACGAAATCGAGGTCGCCTCCCTGGAGAAGTACCAGTGGGAGGAGATCAAGCCGCAGGTGGACCACATCATCTTCCCGGACAACAAGCGCATCATCCTGCTCGCCAAGGGCCGGCTGGTGAACCTGGGCTGCGGCACCGGCCACCCCAGCTACGTGATGTCCAGCTCCTTCGCGAACCAGACCATCGCGCAGATTGAGCTGTACTCGCACAGCGACAAGTACCAGGTGGGCAAGGTCTACGTGCTGCCCAAGCACCTGGACGAGAAGGTCGCCCGGCTCCAGCTCAAGAAGCTCAACGCGCAGCTCACCGAGCTGACCCCGGACCAGGCGTCGTACATCGGCGTGGAGAAGAGCGGCCCGTACAAGCAGGACACCTACCGCTACTAGGCGGAACCCCCGCTGGAGCGCGAACCCGTGGACGGTTCGCGCTCCGGCGTCAAGGCGGCTCCCGCACGTCAATCACCACGACGCTCAAGGCCAGCGTTCAACGGTGTATCCGCCGGAACGGACGATGAGCGCCGGCGCATCCGCGCAGCCCATGCTGTCGGACAGGTAGCAAACCTTCCCGTAGAAGCGAGTCCCGGGGAGCAACCGCCCGTTGCCGGTCATTGTTCATGCATTCCGTGAACACGCCCACCACGTCCGCGCCAAGCGTGAACCAGGCCCTGTCTTCAGCTCCGTAGCGGTTGTCGAGCATGGGCCCCAAAGACTCACGGCTGTTTCAATGGACAGACGTGCCGTAGGGTTCTTTCCCACCATGGACCCCAACGACAGTCTCCTCGGGCATCTGGCCACGCGTCTCAGCACCCACCCCGAGAACGTGGCCACGGAAGCACTCGCATTCATCTTGCGCCGACACGAGTACCTGCGGCGGGCGGTCCTCCGCTTCATGGAGAGTCTGGGCGCCCCTCCGCCCCAGGTGGTCTCCTTCACGACGCAGCGGAGCGAGGAGAACGCCGCTCGCCCGGACCTGCGTGGCGCCGACGAAAGTGGAGCGCCGGTGCTTTTCATCGAGGCCAAGTTCTGGGCGGGTCTCACCGATAAACAACCGGTGACCTATCTCCATGCACTCCCTTCCGACAGGCCCACCGCACTGCTCGTCCTCGCACCGGAAGCCAGACGCCAGATGCTCTGGAGAGAGCTGCGGCTGCGCTGCGAGGAAGACCTTCAACAGAGATCCCCGTTCGACGTGGGTCCCGAGCGGCCTGCTGTCCTGCAAATGGGTCCCCAGAAGGTCCTGGTGCTGGCCGCATGGCAACCATTCCTGGAGAGCCTCCAGAGCACGGCCCGAGCACAAGGGGATCACGCCTCCTCGGAGAACCTGAATCAACTGCTGGGGCTTTGCACCCGAGAGGACACCACGGCGTTTCTTCCGCTCCGCCAAGAAGACCTGTCCGCGGACATCGGCCGGCGAATCTACCAGTTCGGCGCCCTGGTCGACGAAATCTGCGAAGCAGCCGTCGCCGCCAAGGTCTGCAAGAAGGGAACGAGCGGAGGCAGCAGGATGTCTTACTGGCGCACCGTCCAAATCGAGGGCCATGACTTCTACCTATTCTTGAGCCCTTGGCGGTGGCACACGCTCGCGGAGACCCCCCTCTGGCTGGAGTTCCCCAGCCAGACGGAGTCCTGGAATCACCTGCTGGAAGCGCTCAGCCCACTGGCGTTGCGAACACCTTCGATGATTCTCCGAGACCCAAGCAACAGCGACACGCCCCTCATCCCACTGCACCTGAAGCTCGGCGTGGAGCATCACGAGGTCGTCCAGACGGTTGTCGACACACTCCGAGGCATCAGGGATTTGATTGTGGCGAAGTCCGCCTGACAGGCGGAGCGGAAACCAGAGGACGACTGAATCCCGCGAGCACCCAGTTCATGCGGGCGGGGCGACATCGGACCGCTTCTCGGCCCCTGGGGCGCCACTCACATCGAGCGCGACGACGTCGGACTCTTCCAACTGCCGCTCAAGCCGCTCGACAACACGCTCGCTGACAACCACCACACTCGCTGTTGCTCGAGCGAAATCGGCCGATGGAGGAACCGCCAGGCGCCGCATCTCGGGCGGAGGAAGAACCCAACTGGCACGTCCACAGGTCTTGCATGGTTTGTGGCCGTCCTCGCCGACCAGCTTGCCGCCCGGCATCACCTGCAACTCGAGCAGTTCACCGTCGCTCCGGGCACGCCGGAAAGCTGCTGGCACGGGAACAACCCCCGTCAGTCCGTCAAGACGCCGCACGACGTCCGGTCGCACCAGCAGCGTCCACGGCATGTGGACGCTCACGGGGCCGAACCGTCCCTGTGCTCGCCCCGTCAACGGGCCAAAGCCCGACCCCGGCGTCACCACCGCGCCGGGCGGAACCAGCGGCAACACGCTCGCTCGCAGCCCCGTGAATTCGGCCCAAGGGACGCACCGGGGGCGCTCAAGCGCCTTGGCCTCCCTCCCCAGCTTCGACAAATCCACTGCTGGGTAGTCATAGCCTCCTCCTCCCCACGTGCTCCCGCACGTGGAGCACGAAACGCCGGGCAGGTGCCAGCGCCTGCCCATGTCGTACCCGCCACTCCACCGCACCTTTTCGCGTTCCTGCAGCGTGTAGTACCGCATTGCTCATTCTCCAGCGGAGTACAGCCGCAGGGTCTGCCAGTACGTCATTGGCACTCCGATGAGCCCATACTTTGAAATCATCCGCCCCCCCTGCTTGAAGTGGTCGTCGCGCGTGGCCGTAAACCTGTTCGCATCAATCCACTTCCTCCAGTCCCGATTCCACGGGCCACCATTCCCGCCCGCGTGGACTCGCTGGTGTTCCTCGACCGCGACCAGCAGAGTGTACTGGTGGATGTTGATGCCGACGAACTCGAAGTACCCCGCGAAGGCGCGGGGGAAGATGTGGTGACGCTCCTTCGGCCGCCTCGTCCACTCGGCGATGGCCTTCCGCGCCGCCTTGACGCTCGGCAGCTCCTCGCGCTGGTACCACGGGATGACGAAGACGGGCAGCCGCCCTGGTAACGGCACTGCGCCACCCCAGTACCGCTGAAGGCGGGCTGTAGTGCCGCCGGCCTGCGCGGGCGGAAACCGCAGTGCGAGCGGAGGCGACGCGAGGTCCTCGCATCGGAACAGCCCACACTCTGCTTCGCCACAGGACGGGGCATAGCAGCCCTCCTCGGACTCCCCCGCCGACTGTGCACAGGACGCCGCAGAGTCCTCCAAGCTCGCGGCGAGCAAATCGCCGCTGCCGATGTGTTCCGGCGCTCCGGCGCAGCCAGCGGAGAACATGAGCAGAACAGCCCACCACCTGAGCGTCGGCATGAGCCCCCCTGGACACGCTGCATCGTGGGCATGCAGATGTACCGTCAATGCGTGCCATCACAGCTTGCGCTCGCCTTACTGCTTTTACCAGTCCCGTAACCGTGGCGAACTCCTCCGCCGCCGGCGCGTTGGTGACGAGCTGCTCGTCGAGGACCTGGTCGTGGGCCAAGCGCGCGATGGTGGACCAGCGAGAGAAGGGACGAAGACCCGAGCTCCAGGGCCACTCCCGTCATCCCACTGAACCTGAAGCTCGGCGTGGAGCATTACGAGGTCGTTCAGGCGGTTGTCGACGCATTCCAAGACCTCAGGCATTTGATTGTGGCGAAGCCCGCCTGACAGGTGGAGCGGAAGCCAGGGGACGACGCGACACTCGACAAATGGGGGCTTGAGTCATCGAAGGATGATGCGCCCCGACCAGCGGGGGCCTACGGTCCGCGGCCATGGGTTCCGTCGCCACCTCGACCGCGCTCGTTCTCGCGTGCGCGCTGCTCCTCATCACCCCACCGGCGAAGTCCCAGCCACTCGACCCGGACGCCCCGCCGATTTCGGCGGTCTCCCTCACCGTGAGCGGAGGCGTGTCCCTGGGCGTGTACGAAGCGGGCTTCCTGTACTACGCGCTCGCCTCGTCACGGGGGAGCCAACGGGTGGACCTCCGCCTGCTCACGGGCGCCTCCGCCGGCAGCCTCAACTCGCTGCTGGCGGTGATGGCCGCCTGCGGCGCCGAAGCGCCCTCTCCCGAGAAGTCCCTGTTCTGGCGCACCTGGATTCCCATCGGGTTCGACCGCCTCTTCATCCCCTCCTCCACGTCCCCGCTGGGCATCTTCTCGCGCGATGCGCTGGAGCACGGCGCGACCGGAATCGAAGAGGTGTGGAAGAAGGGACTGACTCCCTCGTGCGATGTGGTGCTCGGCGTCTCCACCACGCGCGCGGAGCCCCGGGTCCTCTGGGCCGCGAACGACCGCCTGCCACTGCCGCGCATCGAAGAGAAGTTCGCCATCCGCATCCAGGGCCGGGGCCCCGGCAAGCCTCCGCGCGCCACCAACTACACCACGCCCGGCAGCCGCCGCATGGAGCCGCTGCTCGTCACGGATGAGCAGGGCGAAATCCCCTTCGAGCACCTGCGAAACCTCATCCTCGCGTCGATGTCGTTCCCCGTGGCCTTCCCGCCCCACGAGCTGCCCACCTGCGAGTCAAGCAGCTCCAAGGCCACGCCTCCGGTGTGCCCCCAGGAGAAGGCCGGGACGGCGCGGTACATCGACGGCGGCATCTTCGACAACGCGCCGCTGCGGCTGGCGGTGGGGCTCGCCAGGGATGGCCTGCGGGCCTCCGACGGCAAGCTGCGCTGGCGCGACGTCCCCACGCCCGGGGTGCGCGACACGCCCAAGGGCATCACCTTCGCGTTCGTCGACCCCGACGCCACCGAGTACCCCTCCCTTCCGCCCGCCGAGGCCCGGTCGGCGGCGACATCCCTGCCGGTGGAGCTGGCCGGGCTCATCGCCGCCCTCGTGGACACGGCTCGCTCGAAGGAGCTGGCCCTGTTGCTGGAGGAGGAGCCCGAAATCGCCCGCCACCTCATCCTGCCGCGTCGGCACTTCCCGGCGGCGAGCGCCCCGCTCTTCGCGTTCCTGGGCTTCTTCGAGACCGAGTTCCGCACGTTCGACTTCTACCTGGGCATGTACGACGCCCGCAGGATGCTGGAGGACGTGGCGGACAGGAGCACGCGCTTCGCGGAGCCCATCGGCGAGCCCGCGGAGGAGCCCGGCGGGTGGGCGCCGTTCACCTGCATGCGCGCCGTCTACGATGGCGCCTCGGACGCGACGAAGGCCTGCCAGGGAGACGCGCTGGCGGACTTCCGCGCGCTGCTCCAGGTGTCCCTGGACCAGCTCTACTTCGCGTGCGGCACCGCGAAGAAGGAGACCGAGGGCGCAACCTGGCGCAACCGGCACTGTGACCGCGCCATGGCGGGACACCCTCCGCCCAGGGTCCCCGGCGTCGCGCCGCGCCGCTGGCCGGACTGGAAGAAGGGCGAGAAGGAGCCGGAGCTGGACTACTCGATGCGACTGCTCGGGGCCTATGGCTTCCATTTCCGCGACCTCGGCGTGGAGCAGGGGCGCGGAGACCTCGCCATCGTCCGCATCCGCGAGTCCATTGGAAGCGCCCTGCACCGGCTCACCTCGGCGCAGTCCGGCGCGGACAAGCAGGTGGTCGGCTTCGCGGGAAAGCTCGCGGCGGACAGCGTGGCGTTCGCGCCTCCGGACACCGTGCTGCACTTCACCATGGGCCCCACCCAGAGCGAGGTCGGCCTGAGCCTGGGCGCCTTCGCCTCCAAGCTCCCCACGGGCCTGCGCTTCGCCAGCGCCATCGGCTTCCGGGGACTCGAGGACGTGTTCTCCTCCGGAGGTGGCGAGTCCTTCTCCGCGGCGCTCGTGGGCGGACTCGAATACCGGCCGCGCACGGACCAGTCCTTCCTCGCGCAGAGCCGCTTCGGGCTGCGCGCGGGATGGATGTTCAGCGCCAATGACCGCTATGGGACACAAGGCTGCGAGGGACGCGGCGCCAGCCGGGTGACGGCCTGCTCGCGCCCCGTCGTCCAGGCGCTCGCGGGCATGGCCTTCCTGGAGCGCTTCCGCGTCCAGCTCGTCGGCGAGTGGTATCCGGGCACCTCCCACCGCAAGACGCTCTGGTCGGTAGCGCCTGGCCTTGGCGTGGAACTCGCGCTCTGACCCGTGGCACGCTCCGGCTCCTTTCGAAAGACATTCCCAAGGAAGCCACGCCATGCATTGGAGAGCCCTGCTCTGCCCCGTCGTCCTCGCCCTGAGCGCCTGCTCGGAGTCACCCGACCCCACGCCCACGCCTCCCCGGCCCCTGAAGGCCGTCCTCTTCCCCTACATTCCAGACGCTGCGGGAGATGGCTTCGCGGGCCTCAAGCAGCGGCTCGAGGCCGACTTCGAGCGGGAGCACACGGACATCGACCTGGACATCGTGTTCGACTCGAACCTGGACCTCTATGACCTGGACGAGGGCGGCACGATGAACCAGTTGCTCGGCCAGGGCACGGGCGCGGCCCAGGTGGTGGAGGTGGACACGCTGGTGCTCGGCTCGCTCGCGTCGAAGGGCTGGATTCAGCCCCTGTCGTTCGAGGTGGGCCCCTCGTATCCCGCCGCCGAGGAGGCCGTGCGGCTCTCGGGTGCGAGCTACGGCACGCCCACCTATCTCTGCACCTACGTCGTCTACTCACACAGCCCCCAACTCCAGACGGCCACGGATGCGGCGTCGCTGGTGCGGGTCCTCCGTGACGTGGCGCCCGGCAAGCGGCCCCTCGCCACGAACTTCGACGGGAGCTGGACGCTGCCCTCCTCGTATCTGGATGCCTGGGCCGACACGCATCCGGGCGCGTCCCTGTCCACCGCCATCTCCCTGCCACTGGACTCGCCCGCGGTGGCGTCCTTCAAGACAGTCGTCGACAGCTGCTCGCTCGAGCCGGGCATCAACCCGTGCATGGATGGAAGCTACGACAGCAATACCGTGGCGGAAGAGGCCTTCGCGACGGAGCAGGCCAATGGCTTCATGGGCTACACCGAGCGCCTGTTCTACATTCGCCAGGCCCGGCCCACCCAGCCGCTCCCGGCGGTCATCTCGGTGCCGCTCGGCACGGGCTCGGCGCCCGCGGTCTTCGTGGATGCCCTGGTGCTCAACGCGAACTGCACGGGGACGTGCGCGGAGGATGCCCAGGCCTTCATGACGTACATGAGCGACCCCGAGGTGCGTGGCCTCATCGCCTTCAGCGAGGACGCCCCGTTGGGGACGACTCCCCGCTACCTGCTCCAGGCCAACCGCGCCTTCTACCAGCAGGAGCCCGCGCGCTCGGACCCCATGTACCAGAAGTATGAGCCGCTCCTCGGCGGCGCCCGGCCCTACCCCAACCAGGGCTTCCCCGAGAACAGGCGGGCGATGCAGTCCGCGCTGAAGGAAGATCTGCGATAGCGCTCACCCCTCACCAGGAAGTCACCATGCGACTGTCCCTCATCAGCCTGCTCTGTCTCGCCTCCTTCACCGGCTGCGGAGACGACGAATCCAAGGTGCCGAACTCCTCGCTCGCCGCCTGCTCGTTCACCGACAAGTGCGCGAGCGCCGACGAGGCCTGCTACGTCAGCCAGGTCTGTGGACCGCCCGTTCCGGATGAGGAGCTCTATTGCCAGGAGGAGAAGGGCGACCGGAAGTGTCACCGCCGCTGCGAGGGCAATGCGGCCTGCGGGCCCGGAGAGTCGTGCCAGGAGGTCGAGTGGGCCAATCGCGGGGACACGCTGAACTGGGCCTTCTTCTGCATCAAGTGACGGAAAGTCCGTAGCAGGTCAGCGGCTGGTCGCTGGCGGTGGTCACCCTGCCGCGGCCCGCGGCGGTGTGGGGTGTGGTTGCGCTTCAACGGGGCTGCGAGTCGAGAATGACCGGCGCGAGAAATCTTCCCGCCCTCGCGAGCCCCAGCGCCGCCACCCCTCAGGGGCCGCAGGGGGATTGCATGTCCAATCCCAGGTCCAGATAGGCGCGGGCGCCGCTCTTCCAGAACTTCTTCATGACGTGCTCGGCGTTGGGCATGGAGTGGTCCGCGCCACACACATCCACCTTGATGGCCCCCGAGTAGAGGTTGAAGTCCGCCTGGTCCAGGAAGTCGAGGTTGGTGTCGGTGGAGGACATGTGGCAGGTGCGGCAGTAGGGCTTCACGACGCCTCGGTAGAGCCCCAGTCCCTTCTGCTTGGTGTTCGTCCAGTTGGGAGGCACATAGGTGTCATTGGCCACCGCCGTGACGTCGGAGACCAGCTTGGGCGCGTAGGTGCCCTCGATGAACTCGCGGATGCCGTCAGAGGGCCCCGTCAGGGTGACCAGGTGATTGAGGCGCCGCAGGGCGTCCGCCTGGGCTGACTGGGTGAAGCCCGTGGCGGTGGAATAGCGGAAGCTGAAGACGTCGAAGGGGAGGAATTGCGCCCGCCCCACCACGGAGTTGGTGGCCGCGTCATAGTTCGCCTTGATGCCATGGCATGACAGACAGTTGCCGGGCACGAAGGTGTTGAAGCCGGTGTTGTCGAGCTTCGCGGTGGGCGTCAAGACGCCCGCGGCGTCGTACACCATGAACTTCACGCTGTTGGCGGCGTTGGCGGGGGGCGTGAACGTCATGGCCACGGTGGCGAAGGAGTTCGTCCGGGCCACCGCGTCCTGGAGCGCGGAGGCGGAGCTGCCACCGAAGATGGGCTCGCCGTCGAGCACGCCGTAGTTCCTCACGTAGCAGGCCAGGCCTACCTGTGACGGGGGGACCGCGAACGGCTTGCAATGCATCTCCCGCCCCAGTCCCAGGTCCCCGTCGTTGTAGTAGGTGGCCGTGACATCGCCCCCAGCGGCGAAGCCATAGATGGAACGAAAGGCCTCCAGCGTCCCCGGCGCCTGGATTTGCGCGTAGTACTGCTGCGTCTCCGCGGCGCCCAGTCCCGGCGACTTGCGCCCCAGGAACTCGGGCCTCTGCGCGATGGGCCGGTCCACGGGGTTGAGCCGCGTGGACACCAGCGCGGAGCGGTTGAGGCCCAGGCCCTGACACTCGGTGCCCAGGGTGTTCCAGGGCTGGGTGGCGTTCTGGGTGAAGCAGTCCGCGTAGGTGATGTCGTCGAACGTGTAGAGGACCGTCTGCCCATCCGGGTCCATGGCGACGGCGCGCACCTTCACCAGTCCGCCCGAGGGCCAGCGCGCGGAGAAGAGGGAGTTGGGGACGGGCGCGGCCGTGACGCTCCAGTGGTAGAGGGGCTCGGGGCGGTTGAACGGAGTGGGCGTGGTGGTGGTGATGGACGTGGCGAACTGCTGCCAGTTCGACTCCACCGTCGGGTCCAGATGGGGCTCCCTCAAGACCTGGAGGGACACGGGGGTGCTCGGCTCGGGGTAGTAGCCCTCGAACAGGAACGTCTCGCCAATCACCGAGTCCCCGGTGGTGGTGCCGTTGTGAGGCCCCGTCATACAACCCGAGGCGGCCAGCAACGCGAGGCAGGACAACACGAGGCGCCGGAACGAGAGCGGCGGCATGGTCGGAGCTCCTTCACGGAAGGCACCCGAAATGGGTCGCTTCCTCCCGAGGAGAACGAGCAGGCCTCCGAAAGCCCCTCACCCACCCGCGTCGAATCTTCACGACCGGTGACACCGCGTGACGACTCTCCGAGCCCGCACATCGTCCTCGGGCTGACGGGAGCACCGCGGCTCGCGTAGCGCCAGGACGCACCAGCGTCGGCCCTGGACGCAACCGGCGGGGAGGCGAGCTGCCTGCGGGCTTCCGGTGGACCGCGCAGCGCCGAGTCAGCCCCTGCGACAGCTACCGGCACGGTGGCTGCAAAGTGCGCCCGCGCGACCGTGACCCCGAATCACCGCGCTGTCGCGGCCCCCTCCCCCCCGGTGACAACGAGGCAGCATGCTCATCAAGTGCCAGAGGTGTCATCAGAACGCGTTCGTCTTCAGCTTCGAGAGCAGGAAGGTCTGCAGGAAGTGCAGCGCCCTCATCGCCGGGAGGCGACCCAAGCAGGACGACTACAAGTACCAGGGCAGCAAGCTGGACCACCACAAGCGAAGGGTCGGCCAGGCCTCCACGCGACTCACCGGCGTCTCGAAGGGCCGGCACAAGCTCCGGCGCACCCAGTCCGCGGAGTCGTTGTCAGATATCTCGGGGGGAGTCTTCGAGACGGAGATGACCATCGAGACGCCCACCGTGGTCGACGACACGGCGCAGTACGTCCCGCCCAGCGTCATGCGCATGCAATGCATGACGCTCTTCATCCCCTTCGATGCGGGGAACAACTTCTACCGGAACAACGCGAAGCAAGGGACCTTCCAGGCGGACTTCGTTCCCCTGGGCAACAACATCTTCGCACCCAGCTCGAACCTGGCGGCGACCCAGGCGCTCCCATCGTTCAACACCAAGCCCTATCCCGGTCAGCAGGTCTTCGAGGCCAAGTCGACGCCCCTGGATGAATCGGAGATCCTGGCCGGCTACAACAACATCGTGCTCAAGCACATCATGGCGTGCACGAACTCCGTGGAGTGGAAGCGGCTCCATGCCGCCAGCCCCATCGACGTGCATGTGCAACTGAGCCGGCTCGTTCCCGAGGTCATCTTCCTCTCGGAAGAGCTCAAGGACGCTCCGTTCCCCTCAGTCCTCCAGCCCTGCCCTGAGCTCAAGTACCGGAAGGTCGGCAGCATCCGCGCGCTGCTCGACCCTCAGGTCGACGCGAAGAATGAGATCGCCGCCTACGTGCTGATCGACGAGAAATACATCACCCAAGTCATGTACCACGCGAGGACGCTCGTCCGCCCGGGCGTCAAACACGATGAGAAGTGGCTCTGCGTCCAGAAAATCGTGCCCGAGTTCCGCGTCTATTTCGAAGTCGCCGGCGTTCACCTCGACGCGGCCTACACGGGCTTCTCGTCCCCCACCAAGAAGCAGGAGGCGCTCGAGGAGGTGGGCCAGTTCGCACGGGACAACGAGGTCGACGCGCTGCTGGGTGACCTGAACATGGACTCGTTCGAGCTGAACGGCGGGTTCTTCCCGAACCGCTTCTCCTTCGAGTCCGTCTCGGACAACACCATCAAGCCCGTCTATACGCTGTCCCACTCCAACACCAATGCGAAGAACAACTACATGGGTGGGTTGATTGCCAACAGCGCGCAGGTCGCGACCGAGTCCATGAACCTGAGAGGCGAAGACACGGTGTCGCTGTCCCGCACCCTGGATGGGAAGTTCTACTCGGACCATCCCGCCATCATGGCGAACTACTTCAAGTCGTTCGCCTGAGGCCCCCGCGCGGATTGGCGCATTCGTTCAAGCCCGAGCGTGCTCGCGCCCCTACCCTGGCGATGAAGCTGTCACCAGGAGGACTTGCATGGATGCCCCCGGTTCGCCCCCGTCTGCCGCCTTCCGCGTCGGGAGGACGCTGACGTGGTGGTTCGTCTCACTCGCGCTCGCCTGCTTCGCCGGCGCGTGCGGCTGTGCCACGACGCCCACCCGTCGTCTCGTCTTTCCCTCCGCCCCCCTCCCGCCCGCGGAGGTCCAGGCGCCCGGGGCGGTGCTGATGATCCTCTCCGCCGCCTCCGAGCAGAAGCTCGCGGATGGCAGCACCCGCCCGACGGGCGTCTTCCTGAATGAGTTCTATGAGCCCTACCGAGCGCTCGTCGACGCGGGCTACGAGGTGGTGCTCGCGACGCCGGGCGGGCAGAGGCCCGCGTTCGACCCAGAGGGCCTGAAGCCGTCGTACTGGAAGGAGCGCCCCGAGGCGCTCGCTGAAGCCCAGGCCCTGGTGGCAGGGCTTCCCCAACTCCAGACGCCGCTTCCCCTGGCGGAGGCCCGAGCGCGCGCGGAGACGTTCCAGGCCCTCCTCATCCCCGGAGGACAGGGCGTCATGGTGGACCTGCTCGACAACGCGGAGTTGCACGGCCTGCTCGTCGACTTCGGGGCGACCGCCCGCCCCGTGGGGCTCGTGTGCCATGCACCCGCGCTCCTGGCGCGACTGCCCGCGGAGCAGAGTCCCTTCTCGGGGCGGCGCGTCACCTCCGTGTCTGGCTTCGAGGAGTGGTACATCGAGACGTTCGTCATGGGCGCGCGCGCACAGGTGCGAGGCATCGGAGACCAGCTCGACGAGGCGGGCTATGCACATGAGACGGCGTTCCCAGGCCGTTCGCGTGCCGTGAGAGACTGCAACCTGGTGACGAGCCAGAACCCCTTCTCCGGCGCTGACTTCAATGCGCTCTTCCTCGCCGCGCTCACGGACTGGCGCAACGCGGGGCGGTGCGAGCTGGAAGCCAGCACGGCTCCGGACGCCGCTCCCTGAGGACCTGCTGACCATGGAGGACCAAGGCGTCATGACGAGCGCGGCCCTGAGTGCCGTGCTGAAAGCCGTCGTCGCGCGGGACTACCCGGGGATTCCCACCGAGGGTCGCGACAAGGTCGCCATCCTCCAGGACGTCATGGACGCCCATGGGTGGCGCCCCGTGCTGGAGCTCGGCCGGGCGCTGCGGGCCCTGTCCTCACACCCCGTGCTGCGCGCGCTCTGCGCGGCGCGGACGCCCCTGCAGACGGTGGAGCGGTGGAGCACGCTCGAGCGCTTCATGCACTCCCGGCACCGGACACGACTCGTCGAGCATGACCTCGCTCGCGCCCGGATGACGCTGCGCCACGTGGCCATCGACGGCGGGCGGATTCGCGTCGTCAACGACCTGTTCATCTGGGGCGTCCTCATCGCCATCCTGGAGACCGCCGGCTTCACGGGATTGAAAGTGTCGCTCGCGTCCGCCTCCGGCGCGGCCGTCGTCATCCACGGTGGGGCTTCCAGGCTCGCCCCCAGGAAGCTGCCCGCGGTCACCGACGTGGCCACCTTCTCGTGGAAGCCCGCGCGGCGGGCTCCCGCGCCCGTGAGCGAAGCGTCAACGAAGGGAGCGACAGGACAGGTTCGCGACCGACTCCAGCGGCTCATGGTCGGCGACCTGTTGCACTCCTGGACGCTCGTGGAGAGCGCGCAGCGGCTCGCCCTGTCCCGCCGCACCCTTCAACGCGCCTTGCAAGAGGAAGGGACGACGTTCTCGGAGACGCTGCAGCGCTCGCGGGTCGACGCCGCGCAGGGGCTGCTGGGCGATTCGAGCCTGACGCTCACGGACGTCGCGTTCTGCACGGGATTCTCCGACCAGGCGCACTTCACCAGGACGTTTCGCAGATACAACGACGTTCCTCCCTCCGCGCTGCGAGAGCTGATGCGCTCCGCCGGCTCCCTGCGACTCAGCGATGGCCCAGCAAGGCGAGGCGGAGGGCCCGCCACCAGGTAGAAGCGATTGAGCCTGGAGGTCGCCTCACGGCCTCAGGATGGCGGCATCGAGGATGAGAGCATTCTCCGCGCAACCGTCCCGCAGGGCGCGCTCGTCCCCGGGAAGCACCACGTCCAGGACCTCCAGCCGGTAGTCGCGGTCCCCCAGCAGGAGGTCCGTGACGAGGTCGTGCGGGAGCCCCGGGTGGTGGAGGGGATTGGGCGCGGCATGGAGCTCCATCCAGGTGTTCCAGATCTCCTCCGGGAACGGAGCGCGCAGGTGGTCATTCTCACGGAAATACACCTCGGGCCGGCCCAGCTTGACCAGGTAGTCGTCGAAGAACTCCGCCGGAGGGACGACACGTCCCTTGCCGTATCGCTCCCAGGCGGGCGTGAAGCCCGCGAGGACGAAGGCCTCGTCCGCGTCACGGACGGACTCGTAGTAGGGGAGCGCGAACCGCCAGTCGGCGGGCAATGCATCGAGGTTGTCCAGCGAGGCCTGCCCGGTGCTGATCTGCGCCAGGAACTGGTTCACCGCGGCCTGGAGTCCCCTCCACACCATGAGTTCACCCGTGTCCGGCTCGAAGAGGCCCTCGGTGCTGTCGGAGAGCCAGGCGCTGAGGCTGTAGGCATCGGCGTAGCTCTGGTAGATGCGGTACTCGGAATACTGTCGCTCCAGCCCCTCGAACACCTCGGTGACCCAGGCACGGGTCATCCCGCAGGCGTACCAGTCACCGTTCTCCCGGGAGTCGAGCATGACGGAGACGAACCGCGCGGCGTCCTGGGCTTCTTTCGCGGCCCGGGACTTGTGGTCCAGGCGGGTGGAGAGCACCCGGTCATGAGCAGAGAGGCGTCGGACATGCTCGTAGCAGGAGTCTCCATCGAGGGGTGGCGTGACGGGCTCCCCCTCTGAGTGACACGCGAACAGTGCCAGACAGAGAGGAAGGACGACGTTCCTGGAGCTCATCGATGATGTCTCCGGGTTCATGAAGGAGGAGCCTGCGTGCTCCCGTCCCGTCGCGCAACCAAGGCACGGGCGCGCGAACCGCCTTCAAACCAAAGACAGACACCGGACTCACGATTCAAGTCCAGCCTCACGGGACAACATCACTCACACCATCAGTCCCCAGGCGCACGGAGCCACGGGCCAGCGCGTGGCTGTCCCAGGGGGTGATATGACCGCGCTGCTGCGTCCCTTTCCCGGAGCCCTTCATGAAGTCTGCATTCGCGAAGTCGCTGTGCCTTCTTCCCTGGGTCCTCGCGACCGTCCTGGCCTGTGGCCCCGAAGCCGAGGAGGCTGCCTCTGGCCCCAGACTCAGGCCAGGTCAGCTCATGGACAGCGACCGGCTTCAACTGGCCCAGGTGGAGGCGTTCGGGGAGGCGGAAGCACTGGACGTCCCAGTGGTCGAGCGCAACGGCCTGCTCCTGCTCGATGGAGATATCCTCGTGGGCCGCGCGTCTGAGAGCCCGAGCGCGCTGAAGCAAGCCCTGGAAGTCTCCCAGTTCAATGGCATTCCCCAGGGCAGCCTGCGCTGGCCGGAGGGGAAGATTCCCTACGTGGTGTCCAATGTCTTCACATCGGCCCAGGAGAAGATGATCACCCAGGCCATGAAGGAGATCAAGGACAGGACAGGGGTGCGCTTCGTCCACCGCACCGACGAGAAGGACTTCGTCAGGATCATCAAGACGAAAGATGGTTGCTATTACGATGCGGGCCCGGGCAGGGTGGGCGGCGTGCAGGAGCTGTCACTCATGGACACCCAGCAGGCGAGCTGCTTCTATCACGACATCATCATCCACGAGCTGCTGCACGCCGTCGGCCTGTGGCACGAGCAGTCTCGCTACGACCGGAACCAGTTCGTGCGCATCATCTGGGACAACATCCAGAAGGGCCGAGGGCCGCAGTTCCAGATCGTCCCCGCCTCGCGCTCCGACGTCTACGATACCGAGTACGACTACCGCTCCGTCATGCACTACGACAAGAACGCGTTCGGAGTCACCAATACCGCCATCACCATCAGGACCAAGGATGAGGACTACCTGAACGTCATCGGCCGCGTGGAGTCCATGAGCGCGAACGATGCCAGGAAGGTGAGGCGCATCTACCAGGACCTGCTCGAGCCCTGAGTGCCCACACGGCCCTCGGGCGACTCACACGCTCATCACCTCGCCCCCGCGTGCCGCTCATCCGCGCGCTTGGGGAGACATCACATGCCGCGTCCCCTGGGAACGCGGCGGCGTTCTCCCGAAACGCAATGTCTCTCGCCGGTGCGGGCGACAGGCCTGACGCACGGAGCGCTCCCGCCAGGGTGGCGACGGGATGAAGTGCTGGCGTGCGCCATGCACAGGTCCTCACGAGCTCCGGCGGGAGCCAGGGGCGTCCTCGCGAACCGCGAGCGTGCCGGGGGGAACTTCATCATGGCGATGCGCTGCCTGCAGTGTGGCCACACAGAGCAAGGGGATGACGCTCCGGTCTTCGGCCCTCCGGACGACGCTCCTCGGGCATCACCGAGAACCCGATGTCCCGAGTGCCGGGGCATGATGAGCCCCATCCTCATCTGCCAGCTCGCGCCCCGCGCCTTCTCGCCGCCCGTCGTGGCACCTCCACGCCCACGCCACATCCTCGACTACCTCCTGGTCGACGGACACATGGGTGACTATTCACCACCGCCCGTGGATGCCCTGGCCTGCCGAGGAGCCAACATCACCCTTCCTCAAGGCGACTACTTCACCCCCGCGAGGGGCTCGCTCGCGCGCGTCCACTACACCTTCGGCAACTGGAATGTATTCGTCCCGTGGCCCACGGTGTGGCTGCTTCGAGGACAGGCTTACTGCCCGGCACCGAATCGATATGGCTTCGCCCCTTCGGCGGAGTTTGGCGTACCGACCTTCTCGGGCGAGACATCACTGAGAACAGACCTGGTCCGCGTCGCGCCCTTCGCCTACCCGACGATGGGAGCCGGGCTCTATACGCCCGAGGTGGACTTCGTCCATGGCGTACCGGTGACGCAGAGCAAGTACGCGCAGGCCGCCAGGGCGATTCGGGAAGGGCTGTCCCTCGAGGCGGCGGTGGCGAAGTACCTTTCCTGAGACAAGGCACACCCTACTTGAGCGGAAGCCGAGCCTCGACGGAGGGCTTCACGGGCGGCGCCTCTCTCTTGAAGGAGGCCCACGACAGGGAGACCTTGACGCCGCTGTCATCGCGTCCGTGAAGGACATCCACGACCTGCTTCACGGTCGCCGCCAGCTCGGACGGGCGAACCACGACGAAGCCCCGGAAGCCACCCCGGCCGAGCTCCTCTTCCACCGTGATGACCTGGCGCCACTCGCGCGTCATCACCTCCACCTGGTCGTCCCAATGAAGGGTCAACCTCTCCACGCGCTCCCAGGTGACGCCGCCCTGCTCCGGAACTCCCACGGACACCTCGCTCCGCCACACCTCCGAATCCCCGCTCGTGCGTGACAGCGTGAGCGTCGCTGGCGGCGGTTCATCGGACGGAGGCTGCCCGCGCACACCGACGAAGGCGATGGCACTCAGCGCGGTGCCCGCTCGTCGACTGGCGGTGAGCCGCACCGTGAAGGTCCGGACGTCCAGCGACTCCAACATCCGGGTGTCATAGGCATGCTCGACCTCGGGGCCCGTGGTGACGGCGGTGCGTCCGTCACCGAAGTCCCAGGCATAGCCGGTCGGCGATTCGGACTCCGGAGGAACAGCACGGAAGAGGAAGGCGCCGTTTGCGCGTTGGGTGACGGATACCTCCAACTGGCCTGCCTCGTGTTCCGCGCCCCCCGCGCAATCACGCACCTCGATTCGGAGCACCTGCTCGGCCAACACGCCCACGCGTCGCCCGCCCAGGTCCTTGCACACCTGGAAGCGCACGAAACAGGTGCCCGGCGCCGCAGGCGCACGCCACTGGAGTCGAGCCCCCGGATGCAGCTCCGCGGCGGAGTCGCTTCCGGGCCACACCCATCGATAGAGCGCCCCTGACTCCGGCGCGCCCCCCACCCTGCCCGCCAGGGAGACCTGCCCGCCAGCGCAGGCCCAGGGTCGGTCCATCTCCAGGCGCTCGATGACGGTGCTGGAGGCGAGCACCACCCGTTCCTCGTTCAGTGCCGCCGCCAAGGCCTCTCCGGAGGCACTCGCGGGCATCGGCACCCCCTCCATGGAGGACGTCGAGACGATGGACGTCCGAGACTCCACCACCGACGCGCTGGGAACCACGGGCTCTGGAGGCGCCAGGCTTCGTGATTCCGGCGCCACGCCGTCATGCGGGCGCGGGGGACACCAGAACCCCAACCCCAGCAGCGACGACACGGCGGCGCCCGCGACGAGCGTCACCCAACGACGGCGAGGCGATTCGAGCGACATGCGCGGGTTCTTCCGCACCCCTCAGAAACCGAAGTCGTTGAGGTGCCGGCGATACCCCTTCGAGTTGGTCCGGTACCACTGGTCATCCCAGCCCTTGAAGTCGACGTCGTCGAGCAACCGCTCCGTCTTTCCGTTCAGCACCACGGAGTTGATGAGCGGAACCGCGGTCGACCCCACGTTGCGGGACACCAGCGGTGTGGAGGACGTGTCCAGGTACTGCGCCACATGGCGGCTGCAGTAGTCCTGGGCCAGGCAGCCGCTGTCACACGTGGAGAGGTTGTTGTACGTCGCGTGTTTGTCCTCGGCGACGTACAGCACGGGCCAGCCCCGGTAGGCATTGCGTGAGTCGCGCATGTCGTATTCCAGCTGCTCGTAGGAATACCAGGCCGACGACTCACACACGCTCTTGCGGTGCGCCGACAGGTAGACCCAGTCCAGGTACCAGCGGCCCGCGGAGTAGTGGACCTCGAAGATTTGAAACTCGGGGTCGCCGTCGTGGCCGGTGGTGACGCCGGTGTCGTCGAAGAAGGTGTCCAGGTAGAAGATGCGCAGGGTCCGCGTCGCGAAGCCCTCGCTCTTCACCGCGTAGTAGGGACGGCGCTCGTAACCACTCTCCCCGGTGTCGAACCAGAACAGCGGCATGAACCAGCGCGCGACCTGGTGCTCACAGTCGTCATTCAGGCCATCCCGGTCCGCGTCCGTCCCCGTTCCCCAGCAGTTGTCTCCGTAGGGAATGGCGGAAAGGCCATCCGCATGCGCCTCCGTGGACGCGAAGGCGAGCAGCAGGCCCAACGACACGGCGACCCGGTGCGCGGCGTGAGCACCGGGGTGCTCCGACACACGTCGTCCACTCGGCATCTGGAAATCCATGAGAGACTCGACTTCATACACTTCCAGGAAGCGGAGCAACACATGGTTCTGACCCCGGGCACCTCTCGTCGTGTCGTCTCGTGGATGAAACTGGCCCTGCTGTTCGGAGGCACCCTCGTGGGCTGCGGTGGCCCGCTGGAGCCGGACGGCATGCTGGAGGCCCAATCCCAGGCCCTGGCCTATCCCAGCGGCGGCACTCGAACCGTCGTGTCTCGGCGCGTCACCTACAGGAATGCCTCGGGTAGCTATCAGGCGGCGTCCGGCTTCGAGCCCTTCCGCGCGGCGGGGGCCTCCGATGACACGCTCCACAACATCCGCATCGCGGAGGTGGATGCGCCCGCCGTGCGCGAGGCGCTCGTCATCATGTCGGCGGGCCAGAAGATTTCGAGCAGCGGCCACTCCAGTGGCGTCACCGGCCAGTCCTCCAACTGGGATGCGTCCTGCGACGGCGTCTCGTGCCCCAACGTCACCCTGGACGGCCGCTCGCTGGCGATGAAGCTGGACGCCCTGGGCTGGTTCCCCCGGGGAAGGACCTACCTGTCCGTGGTCAACGACAGCAACTTCGACCACCTGGATGACAGCGACTCGAAGCAGCGGGTCGTCAACGGATTCACCGGTTGGATTCAAGCGCAGGTCCGTCCGGAGACGCGCTCCATCTACCTGGCGGGCAGCTCGCGTGGAGGATGTCTGGTGATGCGGCTGGCCCAGGCGCTGCGGGCGAATACGGCGCACGACGGCATCGACATCTATGTGTCTTCGTTCGACGGCGTGTGTCGCAACAGCCAGGGCGAGCTGGGGACCTACGACAGCAAGATCAACAACCCCGTGCGGCCCTGGGGCACGTTCTATGGCGCGTGGGCCACCAACCTGACGGCCCAGTTCCCTCGCACCCACCGGCTCCACATCTTCCACACGGTGGGAGGCCAGGAGGTGGCCCCCGCCACGGGCATCCGCGCCTTCTCCGGGTACGCAGGCACCTCACCGCCGTCGACGGGGACGAACCTCGACTGGGGTTGGTACAAGCAGACCTGGGTGAAGTGGAAGCACAAGGAGATTGGCAATCCGTACACCGAGCCCAGCTCCTCAGAGCAGGCCCAGGTCGTGGCGGAGACCATCGACGCCCACCTGACGTGGCTCGACGCGCGCGTCCCTTGAGTGGCCGGGTGTGCAACGGCTGGCACAGCCGCGATGCGTACCCTGCACACCCACCATGCAGCCCCCTGCCCGTTCCCCCCAGGTTGAGCAGAGGCACCGCGTGATGCCCGGCACGACGCACTGCGCAAGCCTTTTGCAATGACAGGTCAACAGGACTCGACACGCAGGTCGGGTCTTGGACCAGCGCCGGTGCCAGGCATGTCGCCCGGCCCGCGCGTCTGGGGGGTGAGGACAGATGAAGAATCGTCGACTGTCATTGTTGACGTTGTTGTTGTGCGCCACCGCCACCTGGATGGGGTGCTCGGATGACTCCGGGCCCACCCCGCCTCCGGGGACGCCGGATGCGGGCTCGAATGACGTGCGCGTCACGCTGTTCACGCGCCACCTGACGGAGAGCGGCCTGACCCGGCACCCGGCTGACTTCGGCAGCGGCCCCCTGGAGGCGCTCATCCCCGAGGGCGAAAGCCTGGTCCCCATCACCGGCGCATTGAAGGAGCCCGGCGTGTATGTGTTCCCGGAGGTGCCCCAGGGGACGTACTACCTGCACTATGGCAACACCTACCTCGTCACGAACTCGCGCGACCTGGACCTGGGCATCAACCGGCTGGGCCGGCCTGACGTCGTGACGTTGGAGCGCGGGCCCGCGGCGAGCCTGGCCTTGGAAGGACTGGAGCCTTGGGTCGACTCGACCTTCCCCTCCTCGGGGCTGCAGTTCATCTCGGAGCAGGTGGGCCTCGCCGGCGCGATGTACCCCGCCTTCGCCGATGGCGCCACGTCCGGGAGCGCGGAGGACGTATCGCTTTCCGTGGCCGGTGCACCCGTGCGCTTCGAACAGGAGAAGGGTGACAGGGCGTGGGTGGTTCAGCGCCAGCCTCGCGCCCTGGCGGCCCTGCCGGATGGCAGCTCGCGGGAATATACCTCCGCGGTTCGTGCCTTCCAGCTCCCCCCGTTCTCCAACGACGGGAGCCAGCCCATTCGCATCCAGGGAACGCTCCAGCCGGTGCCGACACGGGAGCTTCCGCTCGACTGGCGCATTTCCACCTTCGCCGCCATCGCCGCGGAGGTGCACCCGACGGCCACGCATGCCTTCAGTGACTTCCGGTTGTCACCCATTCCGTTCACCCAGGCGGAGTGGATTGGCTACTCCGGAGAGCTGCTGACGTTTGACCATTCGAACAAGGCCGGGGACTTCAACGAGACACTCGTGTATGGCAATCCCTACCCAGCCAACTGGGGACTGGTGGGCGAGGCCATCAGCTACTTCACCGTCCCCCTGGAGATACCAGGCACGACCCCCTTCAGGCGCCTGGCGCGGATGTCCGTGAGGGACCAGCCCTCGGCGCTGACCGCAGCCCCCATCCGTCCGCGCGTCGGGTCGCCCCGAGGGCTGACGGTGGACGGTGCGGACGCGTTCACCGGGCTCCTCATCACCCCGGGCTCCCATGTCATCCAGTGGCAGCCACCGGCCTCCGGGTCGCCGAATGCCTACGCGGTGCATGTCTACCAGTTGCGTGCTTCCCCCCGTGGAACCCTGCTCTCCGCCTCCTTCTACATGAGCGGGGAAACCACCTCCATCCGACTGCCCGCGGGCATCCTGCAGTCGGGGGCGTACTACCACCTCAACGTGGCTGCCATCGTGGCGCCTTCATATGACGCGGTGAACAGGCCGTTCGTCCTCACCGATACCGTGTCCTTCGGTTCCGCGGAGGCCTTCAGTGGCGTGCTGACCGTGCAGTAGGCGGGTCAGTCGAGGTGGGAAGGTGCCGGTGGGACGTGCGTGCCCACCGGCACCCCACCGCCGTTGACAGGGACGAAGCTCAGGGCAAGAGCAGCGCGAGGCCTGCCCGCACGGAGTCGCCCTCACCCACCGAGAGCATGACCCAGATCTTCCCATCCGCGCCGACCGTGAGCGTAGACCCCACCGACGTGATGGGAGCGCCAGATGCGTCTCGCACGTGGAACTCCGGGTCGAAGGCCCCTGTGGGTGTAAGGCGCGCGACCAGCCCACCATCGCGGCCCTCCTTGGTGAACACCGCCGTGACATAGATGCGACCCGATGCATCCTGGGTGAATCCGCGTGTGCCGAACTGGTCAGCATCGATCCCCGTGGCCTCCTGGAGGTTCACCGTCCCGTTCGTTCCGAACCCCTCGTCCGGTGTGCCGTCGGGAAGATACGCGGCGATGCTCTTGGCACGCAGGTGGAGGAAGGTGTCGTCGGCACGCACCAGGATGGGACCGCCCATATCGGGGAGCGTGCCCGCGTTCGCGAAGCTCGGGTCGAGCGCCCCGGAGGGCGTGAGTCGGATGAGCTTCCTCTGCGCGGCGTTGTTCCAAGCTCTCAACGAGACCAGGATGTGGCCGTCGGACTGAGCCAGGAAGGAATCCACGGAGTCGCCTGGCTCGAGCAAGAAAACGCCATCCGTCCCGAACTGGGGAGCGCGGGCACCACTGGCGGTCAGTTGAACGAGGTAGGAGGGAGAGCCTGCCAGCGCGCCGCCCGAAGGAAGCGAGATCACGCCTGAGGCATGCGCCAGCGGAAGCCCGGTGATGTGGCTGCACCCTGAACCGCCAAACGATGAATCAGCCGTCCCGTCGCTCGTGTGCCTGCGACACACGGACATCGAAGTGCTTCCGTCGAAGGCCGTCGTAACGGTCAGCACGCGCTGCTGCGCATCCACCGAGAAGAACCCGGACGAGCTCACACCGTTACCGAGGGCCTCCTGCACGAGTTCCTGCCCTGTTACGTCGTACTTGACGAGAGAGGCTGGAATCCGAGCCCCGCGTGAGTTCTCATACGGCCGTGGCATCCCCAAGACCCCACCCGCGGCCAGGGGCACGAACCGCACCGGCTCCACCGAGGTCTTCTGGGGCCATCCTGGGATGATATCGCCCGGTCGAGGAGCAGCGGGCTCCGGCTCCGAGGAGGAGCACGCCGCGGTCAGGAGCAGCAGGGTTGGCGCCCAGTGGCGGAGGTGCTTGAACAAGGAAATCTCCAACGGATGATAGGAATAAGAATTCGAAAGAAGCATGCCTCGGGAGGATGGTGCAAGGCAACTCAAACACAGCCTGCCTTCCCAGGTGATACGGCTCACCCCTCCTGGCACACCCGCTGGGTGTGGTGTCTCGCAACACTTCGGCGCAACTTGACAGCGGGCCTGGGCTCCCCTGCACTGCCGACATGGCGGCGCCTCGTGAAGTCCCCATCATCCTGGGCGTTCTCATCGCAGTGGCGACAGTGATGACTCACACCGTCGCGGGCCTGCTCGATGTGTCCGCTCCCCGTCCATCCGGGCCCCGCGTGGCCGTGCTGGCAGGGAGCCCACGCGTCCCTTCCTTGTCGGACTTCGTCGCGATGGTGGGTGTGGGAGCCCTCGGGCTCGTGGCCATCGCCGCCCAGGTGCGCTCGCGCCGCGCGCGTCTGCGCGAGGCCCAGACGGGAGTGGGCCCCCTGACGGGCGATGGGCCCCCCGCTTCCGTGACGCGCGGATTGCCGGCTTCCGAGCGACGGACCCTCGCGTGGCGCACGGGACTCGTGCTGGTCGAGTGGGCTGGCTTCGCCACACTCTCCATGGCGTTCATGCTGCGAAGGCCCCCGGAAGAGTGGCCTTTCTTCCTCGTGCCGTGCGTCCTGCTGCTGCCACCCGCCCGGGTGTATGTGCGATACCGGGAGGGAGAGGCGCTCTGGGCCCCCTGGCTGCTGGCATTGTCGGTGCTCGTGCTGGGAGTGACGCGCGAGCCGAGGTGCACCTGGGGACTGCTGCTCATCGCGGGAGTCTGTCAGTTCTGCGTCCTCCGCCAGGAGCATGCCCGCCGCGGGGTGCGTGGGACTCCGTCACGGGCGTAAGGTACAGGACCCGAAGCAAGGCCAGGATGTTCGAGTGACTTCGGACTCGAGTTCATGAGGGAGGCATCATGCGCCGTTCACCCGTCGCCGTACCGTCGTGGCCCACCGTCTCCTCACGAGCGCTGGCACTGATGGCCTGGAGCGTCCTCGCGGTCGGCATGGGCTGTTCCGCCCTCGCGGCCCCGGAGCACGAAGACGCCCTGGACGACTCCCTCGCGGCCATCTCTGGCGGCAACATCCTCTTCGTGGGCAACAGCTTCACCCACGGCCACGAGGAGCCGACCCTTTCGTACAACAAGGCCGCCGTCACGGACACGAATGGCTCTGGAGTGGGAGGCATCCCAGGCATCTTCAAGAAGCTGACCGTGCAGGCCGGCCTCTCGTTCAATGTCTGCCTCGAAACGGCCAGTGGCCAGACGCTCGGCTGGCATGCCTCCAACAGGACCGCCATCATCGGCCAAGCCACCTGGAACGCAGTCGTGCTGCAGGAGCAGAGCACGACGCCGCTTCCCACCCCGCGAGGTGGCTCCCCCACGGCCTTCACGGACGCCGCGCGCACCCTGCGCTCCCTGGTGCTCTCCAAGAACCCCGCCGCGAGCCTGTTCCTGTACGAGACCTGGGCCTCGCCCACCGGCGTGGGCACCCAGGGCTATCCGAGCGGCACCCCGGGGCTCCAGGCGATGCAGACCGACCTGCGCGACGCCTACTTCAAGGCCTCCAGGGATTGGGGCTTCACGGGCGTTGCCCGCGTGGGAGAAGGCTTCCTGCGCGCGGTCGACCAGGGACTGGCTGACCCGAACCCGTCGGATGGCATCTCCCCGGGCATGTTCAACCTGTGGAGCGCGCAGGACAGCCGTCACTCGAGCAAGTACGGAAGCTACCTCTCCGCCGCGGTGCTGTTCGCCAGGGTGACGCAGGTCGATCCCCGAGGCCTCGCCACGGGCGCGGGCAGCGCGGCGGCCGAGCTGGGCATCAGCGCCACCGACGCCAGCAACCTCCACCGCATCGCTCATGAAATCACGACCCTGGCCGAGCCTCCCGTTGGACGTGGCCCCACGCGTCTGCCCGTTACTCGCGCGACCTTCACGGGCGCGGTGACGGCGGGCACTCCGGCGAACCTCACCGGCGTGGTCTCGTTGGCCTCGCTCACCACGGCGGAGGGCACCTTCTCCCAGTTCGTGGGTGCGACGGCCCAGGGAATCACCGGCACCAACACCCCCAGCGCCGTGGGCGTGGCGCCCGCCAATGCCAACGTGGCCGTCTCCGGCCTGGGGGTCCATGACGGCGCGAACAACCTGGGCACGGGCCACTTCCAGTTCGGCACGAGCTTCACCGCGAAGACCCGCTTCTTCATCGTCGACAGCACGACGACATCCACCACCCTGGGCGACAGCACCACCGTCACGCTGGTCAACGCCGCAAACCAGCCCGTGGGCACCTGGTCGCTGGCGCTGCTCGCGAGCGACTTCACGCCCTCCTCCGCTGGCACCACGTCCACCGCCCTGGCGACCGTCTCCTATACGAGCGGAGTGGCGAACATCACCGGCACCCCGCCAGGCACGGTGCAGTCCAAGCTGGGCGCCGCCTCGTTCTCCCTGGCGGACCTGGGCGTGAGTGACATCACGAGCGTCAGTGGCGCCACGGGCCTGCGGCTCTCCAGCGCCACGCTGGACCCGAACGTCGTCGGGCTCTACACCTTGCCGTGAGCACCCGAGGCCCCCAGCGTCATGCCGGGCTCGTTCGTCGCCTACGAGCCCCACACGAGATGAAAGAGGGCGGGGCTGGAGTCCCGCGGAGAACCGAGCGCTGCCTCCAGCGCCCCGAGGCCATCGTGGCTCAGCGGGTTGTCCAGGTGGAGGACCTCCAGGTCCAGGTCCTCCAGCTCCAACATCGTCTCCACGGCCTCGGCGAGAGGGCCGGGTGAGTCGAACGCGAGGACCTCGTGCTCACCGGCGGGCACCAACGTGTCGATGAGGAAGCGGCGATAGCTCACCAGCGTGTCCTGGACGCGCGTGTCGAGGGGCGCGAGAGAGAGACAGGCATCGAGCCATTGGAGGTGTCCACTCAGGCTCCTGATGGGCACCGAGTGCTGTTCGCTCGCGGACTGGCGCGCCTCGGCCCAGAGGACCCAACGGCCCAGGTCAGGCGGCGCCGGGGGGACCCGAGGCACGCGGAGGGGCTCGAGGTTGCTCAGCACACGGCCCGCCGTCGTCAGTCGGACGCGCGGACCGTCCATCGCGACGAGTCCGGCGGAGCGCAGGCGCGCGAGCAGCGCGGGCAGGGAGCCCACCTCGGCGAAGTACGCGCCATAGGACTCCTCAAGCTGGCCGCAGTCGGGCTGCGCCTGGACCGCCTCGAGTGCGAGTTCCTGCTCCGCGTTCTCCACCCAGGGGCCGCGACGGCCTTCCGCGTGAGAGGTGCCGCGCACTTCGACACCGTCCGGAACAGTGAGGGTGTTCTGGGGGGCCGGGAGGTTTCCCTGGCCCACGTACACGCGACGCACGGTGGGATGGGGAAAGGCATCGAACGAAGGGCGTGTCCCCAGCAGGAGAAGCTCATGGAGATGAGGTGCCGCCGCGATGAGCGCGTCCCGCACCGCTTCGCCGACACGCACGGCGGGACTGCTGGGAATGAAGTGAGCTGAACCAGCCAGGGCCGTGGACGGCTCGCGAGTCGGGCCAGCGCCCGCTCATCGCCGCGCACCGTGTAGCGCCTGACGAAAGTGCCCAGCGGACTGTCGAGCAGGCCCGGAGGATGGAAGCGGTCATCGCGAAGCGCGTGGATGAAGCCATGCTGGACCAGGTGGCCCGCACGTTCCGCGAGCGGCGCGCCCAGCCAGGTCGCGAGCAACTCCTGTCGTCGATGCCGCCAGCCCCGGTCTTCGGGAGTGGGGTTCAAGTCCAACGCCATCAGCTCGCCGCGCGGGTCTCCTTGTTGCTGGAGGAGGTCCGCCTGGACGGCGAGCGTCTCCAGGCGCCAGGACGTCACGAGCGAGTGCTCCAGTTCACTCCAATCTCGCATGGGAGCGTCGATTACCGCTGCGCGGGCAGCACCTGCGCGTCGCGGACCTCCGCTGGCGGGTGGGCGTTGAGCGCCATGTAGATTTCGAACCACGCCAGATACGCGCGCCAGGACGCGTCTCGCTGGTCGATGAGAGAGCGCCGTGCCTTGCCCAGACGCTCCGGCACGTCGAAGGGCAGCCGCGTGCTCCCGTTCGAGTAAAGCTGCGCCGCGAACCAGAGCACATCCAGTTGGCCGGCATCGACCGGGGCATGGGTGCGCTCCACCAGCGCGTCCGCGTGCTCCAACGCCTTGCCCAGCCACCGGGCCGCCTGCGCCGGGTCCTGGCGATCCACGGCATTCTCCGCCAGGCGCATCTCCGCCAGCGTCACCGCGCGGACATCCTCATCCCTGTCCAACTGGGCGAACTGCTCCAGGAACAGCTCCCGCCGCTGTTCGAGCGCACGGGACGCGGCATCCAGGTTTCCGAGCCGGCTCTCCGCGTTCGCACGCAGGCCCGCGGCGATGATGCGATAGGTGCGCAGCACATGCTCCGGCGTGGAGCGTGCCCACTTCAGCGCGGCCCGCACCTCCGGAGTCCCCAGGTCGCGCTCCACCTGGTCCAGGTCCTCCAACGTCCGCTGGGGCTGCCCCATCCCCAACGCCGAGGCGCAGCGGGACAGCCGCACCACCAACCGGTTGCGCAACCCCTCCTCGTCGCGAGGACTCGCTTCGATGATGGGCAGCTCGCGGTCATAGAGCGCCAACGCGCGCTCGAACCTGCCGGCCGCGAGGTTGTAGAGCGCCGCGCGGTCCACCACGAGCGTGCTGAAGCGGGACAGCCTCGGAGTGGCATCCACCATGGACAGGGCCTGGTCCGCCGCCTTCGCCGCCTCTTCGTCGCGCCCGACGTGCAGGAGCACGCGCGCACGCGCCAGGGAGACAGCCAGCCCCGCCCAGTTGTCCACGTAGGGCAGCTTGTCCCGCTGGTCCAGGTAGCCCAGCGCGATGTGGTAGTTGCCCACCTGGGTATGCAGCATCCCCAACGCGCCGAGAATCATCGCCTTGTAGCGGACGTTGTTGCGCATCAAGTCCAACGCGACCATGTAGTGCCGGTTGGCGCGCTCGGCGGCGGCGGGGGCGCGGCTCCGCAAGAAATCCTCATGGTGGATGGCGCCCAGGAGGGCCTGCACCGCGCGCTGGTTCTTGAGCTCCGGCCACGACAGGCGCAGCTCCGCCACGGCCGCCTTCACCATCAGGGCATGGGCCTTGTCATCATCCAGCTTGGGGAGCTGGCGCGCCATGAGGTAGGCCTTCACGAAATGCGCGAGCGGCCTGGCCATGCTCGCGGAGGTGGTGGTGACCTCCTTCTCCACCACCTCGGGGCTGACATCGGCACGCAAGCGCAGGCTCACGGATTCGACTGCGCTCTCCAGGAAGCCCGTCCGCTTCGTCACGAGGTCGAAGTCGGCACGGGCCTCATCCCGGCGTTGCTGTCCCAACCGGCGGTAGGCACGGCCCATCATCGCGCGCCGGAACAGCCGCTCGGCCCGGCGGCGCTCCTCGGTGCCCGCGGGAGCATCGTCGACATAGACGGTCGCCAGGGCCTCCAGCACGCCGTCGGCGCCGAGCCCCGATGCACGCTCGACGGCGTCCTGCACCACCGCGCGTCGGCGGAGCGGGTCCTGTTGCTGGCGGTAGAACGCCATCAACGCATCCCGGACGGGACGCGGGGGACGCTCCTCGTGCACCGCGTTGACGTGCCGCCCCAGCTCCAGGGCGAACGCATACGCGGAGCCAGCGGGAGCCCCGGTCAGGGCCTGGGCCATGGCGGCATCCGCCTCGGCATAGGGGCGGCCCCGGTACAACGCGCTGACGGCGGCGCGAGCGAAGTCGAGCTGGTCGTCGGCCGGGAAGACCTTGTGCATGGAGAGCCGACGGCCGGCTTCGACCAGGGCGTCCCGGTCATCGAGCTTGCGGTACAGCGCGTCCGCCTTGTCGTACCAGGCCTCCAGCACCGCGCGAGGCGTGGTGTCCACGAGCTCCGCCGACTCCAGCTCCTTGCGCGCCAGCGTGAAGTCCCCAGCGGCCTCCGCCAGTTCGCTGCGCACCACGCGCTGGAAGACGGCCGTCGGTGGACTGGGCGCATGGGCGGGCTCCAGCGCGGCCATGCGTTGCCGCTCGGCTTCGCTCAGCTCCTCCACCATGCGACCGCGCTCGCGCTCCTTCATCGCGCGCCGGTGGTCGATGAGGATTCGCAGCGGCTCCTCCAGGCCCGTGGTCGCGGAGTCCTCCACCCGGCGCATCTGGTCGGCGTAGAACTCCGCCGCGCTGAAGTCCTCGGAGTCCAGATGGAGCCGGCTCAGGCGCATCATCAACAGCCGGCGCAGCTTGGGCCGGGCCTCGAGCAACAGGCGGTGGCGGTAGAGCAGGAGCTGGTCGGCGCGCCTGCCCACCATCTTCAGCTCCTCACTGAGCTGCCGCACATCCCACGTGTCGGGGACCTGCCCATCCAGTGGCAGCTGATACACATCCAGCGACTGCGAGCGCGAGCAGGTCGCGATGAGGGACGCGGAGGCGGGCGAGGGGTACTGGCAGTTCCAGGACGCGCTGGTGAGCTGGGTCGGACTGGCGGCGGCGGCCAGCGCGGGCGCGTCGTCGCGCTCCGCCTCGAAAGGCACCCGGAACAGCACCCCGGTGTCGCTGGCATCAATCAGCCCGTCCCCCGTGGAGTCGGTGAAGAACTGCACCACGTAGAGGAAGCGCCCATCGCGCGAGAACACCGGCTGCCCGGTCTGCCCCGGAAGGTCCAGGTCCATCGCGATGGGAGCCGCGCCTGGACTGTCCAACCGCAGCGCCTCCAGGTGGGTGGCGGCACGCGCGGCGAAGCCAGGGCCCACCTGCGTCACGGAGCGCTCGACGGGGACGTACACCAACCAGCGCCCATCGGACGTGAGCGTGGGACTCGTCAGGTTGCGCTCGAGCAGCGTCTTCACGCTCCACTCGCGCCCCAGCTCCACCCGCGACAAGCGCAGGTCCCCCTGGATGGTGGCCCGGCTCACCAGCGCGATGCGTGACGAGTCAATCCACTCCGCCTGCAGCGCGTTGGCCTCCTCGTCGAGGCAGCGACGCTCCTCCGCGCCGGGCAGCTCCCGCACACACAACTGGCCACCGGCCTGGTTCCGGAACGAGATGTAGAGAAGGTGCTTGCCGTCGGGACTGACGCGCGGCCACGTCACCTCGGCGCCTTCGTCGAAGAGGCGGCGCTCGCGGCCCTTCTCCAGGTCTTGCGTGTAGAGCTCGGTCGCGATGTTGCGGTTGGACGCGAAGATCAACGTGTTCTCATCGGGCCCCAACTGCCCGAGGAACTGGTCACCCACGCCCACGGTGAGCCGTGTCGGCATGCGCACACCGCCGTCGTTCTCGTCATCCTGCGCGCTCGCGCCGCTCGCGACGAGCAGGGCCAGGAGCAGCAAGCACCGCCCCTGGGGCGTCAGCACTTCTTCTCTCCCCAGGTGCCGTCAGCGGCCTCCACCCAGCCACCGCAGACCACGCCCTCCGCGTGCATCTGATGCCAGCTCTGGCGCAGCGACTCCTCGGGCACGCCGGGGCGCACGGTCCGCATCCACTTCCAGAGCTGGAGCCGGGCCCGGTTCACCCGCTCCATCAGGGCGACGTCATCGGACGTCAGGCGCCCCGCCTGACAGCGACGACGGGTGTCCGCCAGGAGCCCGTCCTTCCCCTCGCCCACGCAGTGGCGCCGCAGCAGCTCGTCGACGCGGTCCGCCTGCGTCCTGCCGAGGTTCTCCACCAGGGGCGTGGGCTGGATGCCCAGCTCCTCCAACTGGTTGGGCGTGAGCGGCACCGGCGTCGGACTCATGCCCGCGCGCGCGAGCCGCTGCTCCACGTCCTTGAACGAACCCGAGGCCTGCTCCTCGAGCGCCGTCGCGCGGTCCACCATGACGATCTCCGGGGCGCTGATGCACCCGGGAGCGGCCAGCGCGGCCACCAGCAGCAACCCGCGGTGTTTCATGGCGTGGCCTCCAGGGAGGGGATGGATTTGATGAGCTGATCCACGATGGGCCCCATGGGAATGCCCCGGATGTCGTTGATGCTGATCAATTTGGCCAGACCGCCCATGGTGATGCTCAGGCTGCCAAAGCCGTGGTTGAAGCTCACGCGCACGTGCTCCGGATAGCCCAGGCTCAAGGCATAGCGGACCCGGTTGGTGGCGGGGTCCACGTGGCGCGGGTCCTCCAGGTCCAACAGGTCGAGCAGGTGCCGATTGCCGATGCGCAGGATTTCCGCGCGGCCGTTGATGCTGCGGTCCTTGGCGGAGATGACCATCGCGGCATTGCCGTCGAAGGGCTCGCCGTGTGAGGACTTCACGCCGGTGGCCCTCACGCGCGCCTCCAGCGTCGACTGCTTGCCCTGCCAGTCCAGGAGCCACTGGCCGGTGATGCGCCCGCCGCGAACGCCCATCTCCAGTTGAGTCATCGAGACCACGTGCTGGTCGATGGCGAGGTTGCCCGCCAGCGGAGAGATGGAGACCTGCGGCGTGGTGATGCGGGCCACCGACACGAACCCGCTGCGCGAGAGCAAGGGGTGCTGGTCGGCGAACCGCAGCATCGGGTACGGATTCACGTCGATGTCGTCCAGGAGCCGCACCTGGCCCTCGGTGAACTGGAAGTTCTCCGTGAGCGGGACGTTGCCATCGAGCGCCTCGACGACGATTCCCTGCGGTGGCAGTCGGACATTCACGTTCTGGAACAGCAGGCTGGAGAAGGTCCGGAATCCCACGAGGTCGGGAGACGCCACCCGGAACTCGACCGCGACCTTGCCGCTGCTCTCCAGGAGACCGGGCTGGGCGAGCTTGGACAGGTCCTGCGCCAGTTGTCCCCGCAGCGCCAGGCGCCGCCGCTCCTCGCTGAGGTCCAGCCTGCCTCTCACCTTCAGCTCGGTGCTCGTCCCCCCGTTGGACAGCAGCAGGTCGGGGACGTGGATGACACCCGAGGCCTTGCGAGTCGCGGTGAACGCCAACGTCAGGTCCTGCACCGGATAGGGCAGCGCCGGCTTCTGCTCCAGCGTGCGCGCCTTCAGGTCCTGCTTCACCTCGATGTCGTCCGCCTCCCACTTGTCGGAGAAGGTGAAGAGGGTATCGCTGGACAGGTCGGCGAAGGTGAACCGACGGTCCTGCAAGCCGACCGTGAGCTTCTCCGCGGTCAGGTCACCGTGGACGCTCCGCCGGGGTCCATCGATGTGCGACTCGATTCGCCAGTGCACCGCGGGGAGGTTGAGGGACAGGGCATCGTCCCTCCAGCGGACGCCGAGCGCGTCCATCACCGCCGTCCCCTCGAAGCCCACGCCCCGCAGCGGCGTGGGCATCAGCCGCACCTGGCCCTCGGAGGTGATGTCCTTGAAGACGCCAAACAGGGTGCCATGCACATCGAGCTTCAGCGCGAACTTCGAGGCATCCACCGCCGCGGGCACATGGAACCGGGCCAGGAGCTTTGACAACGGACCGAGGGGCGGGAGGTCCGCCGTCACATCGCCGCGAAGCGCACGGGTCTTCCGGTCGAAGGCCAGCGCGACATCGACCCCTCCCTTCAGCCCCTCCTTGCTGGTGACGACCAAGCGAACCGCGGGTTTCCGACGGTCGACGTCGAACGTCATGAACTGGTGCTGAGTGCCCACCTCCAGGTCACCCGCGCGAAGCCCTTCGACTCGAACGTCCAGCTCCGCCTTGTGTCGCCATACATCTCCCCGCGAGCTCGTCACGACGGCGATGGTGCTGGCCGTCACGTCGTCCCATGCGGGCCGCGTCAGCCGCAGCTCCGTCCGGTGGTCCCAGCGAGGCGTGGGAGAGAAGAGCGCCGTCGCCGTGCCCTTGGACGTCAGGTCCACGCCCAGGTCCTTCCAGCCCAGACGCGCGGCGACTTCGTTGGGGAGGAAGGGCCGCGCGACGGCGAGGTCCGGAGTCTGGGCGGTCAGGGTGAACGCCACGTCCTCCGGGCCCTTGGTGGCATCCAGGGACGCGTGCACCGCGCCGACATCGAGCGTCACGCGGGCCCGGGCCCGGCTGAGCCGTGGCTCGTCGAGCAGCGGGAACACCTCCGACGCATCCAGCTTCAGGTGCACGGGGCCCTTCAGCACCTCGCGCCCATCCGCCAGGACGACCTGGAGCGCGCCCACGGGCACGTCCGCGCTCAGCGCGAAGGGCGGCTCCCTGGCCAACGGAGCTCGGAGCTGAATGCCCAGTCGTTCGGCCTTCGCACGGACACCCGAGGCACTGACGTCCAGCGCCTCCACCATGGCGGACAGCGTTGCATCCCCCGCGAGCATGAGCGGTGAAGAGGGCTCCGGTCGCAGCTGGTGTCCCTTCAGTTCACCCTGGGCCTTCGGAACTCGCAGCGTGGTGGGCCCGTCGACCGCCAGCGCCTGGAGCGCGAAGGCCAATTGAGCGGACAGCCCCTGCTTCGAATCAGGCGTCGCCACCAGGGAGACGCGGCCACTGCCGAGCGCCACCTGAAGCGCGTCCTGGACCATCCGGACCGCCGTGACGTCGACGTCCAGGCCCAGCTTGCCCTGCGTGCCCAGGGTCGGCACTGCGCTCAGCGAGACGTCCCGGGCGTCCAGATGCGCCTTGCCCTGTTCGAGGACGAGCGGACGCCACTCGGCGGGAATCGCTTGCAGCAACCCTCCGAGGTCCACGTCCGCCAGAGCCCGCGTCACGAACACGGGCACCTCCGCCGCATCCGGCAGCACCACCAGGGCTTCCACCTGGGCGCTGTCGGTCAGCCGGGTGCGCTCCAGCTCGATGACGGTGTGTCGCTTCTCCGTGTCGAACCGCGCGGACACCGCGCCGTGCAGCAGCGTGCTGACCGTGAACCGCGAATCGAAGCTCTGCCGCGCGACATCCAGGTCCACCCGCGCGCGAGCGGCCTCGGCCCCCGCCTCCACCGAAAGCGCCAGCTCCAGTGCGGCCACACCCAGGGGAGCGGCGGGGCCTTCACGGCGCACCTCCAGGGGCAGTGGAGCACCAGCCCCGCCCAGGTTCGCGAAGACCTTCCATCTCCCGTCCTGCTCCTTCAACTCGAGCAGCGCCGCGAGCCCGCGCAAGGACCAGTGGTCCACGACCTCGCCGTTCCGGACGCGGACGTAGGCCAACGACACGCCCGACACCTCGACCTTCCCGACGGGAGGCGCCGAAGCCAGGAAGGAAGCGAGCTGCTGGGAGGTTCCAAGGGGAGCTTCAGCGGGCAGCGGCTCCGGCTGCGTCAAGAGCGTGAGGGACGTGGGCCCCGCGTCATCGGCCACCAGGGTGACGGCCACGTCCCGCGCGGACACCCGCTCCAGCAGCGTGGGCCCATTCAAAAGTGAATCCAGCGTCCACTGCGCCTCCAGCGTGCCGACGCGCAGCAGCTCGGGCGCGGCGGCGTGAAGCGGCGCCGGGGTCCGCACCACCAGCCCTTCCAGTCGCAACCCCGACAGAATGGCAACGTGGGCGCGCTGGTAATCCAGTGACAGGCCCGTGGCCGCTTCCACCCTGGGAAGGATGCGCGGCTTCACCCACGGGTGGTCGAGGTTGTGCAAGACCACCACGGCCCCGAGCAGCACGAGCGCGGGGAGCACGACGAGCAGCAGGACCACGCCCGCGAAGACTCGCGCCCACCGCCGACGAGGCCTTTCCGCTCTAGGGGATTCCATGGTGCTCGATGAGGGCGAGCGGCCATCATCTCGGGGAGCCTGAGCGAAGTCGAGCACCCGTTGCGGGCAAGCGAGCGGGCACAGGAAGGCAGCGGAGGGCCGCTGGCGAACCCCTCGGGGGAGCGCGGAGGAAGTGCCCGGATTCCGTGCGGCTATCGCGCTTCGTCTTTGACGAGCAGTGAATCCGGGTCCGTGAACAACACATCCGCCCGGTCAGACAGCGCCATGCGCTGCAACCCCTCGTTGGCGCCTTCGCCCGCGAAGTCACACGGCGTGTCGCGCAGCAGGAAGGCCTTCTCGGAGGACCTGACGTTTTCGGGCAGTTCAGCGAAGGTGTAGTACGTGTGGCTCGGGATGCTGATGGGCTCGTTGGTGTTCTGATACCGGTCCGCCACCTGGGGCAACGCTTCCTCGCCATCGGCGCCCTTCCGACCGTAAGCGGCCTCCGTCATGTCGAAGCGGAGGAAACACTGGTCCTCGCGTGTCGGCAGGAGGAGCTCGTCGAAGCCGTAGGGGACGTCGACGGAAAAGTGGATGACGGTGCCGGACACGGGGTCCGTCAGCTTCACCTTGTGCGGGCCGCGACTGACCTCGAAGACGAGGTGGTCACCGTCCGTGCTCGCCTCCGGCGTCGGCTTCCCGTCCACGGAGAGCTCCACCGCGCTGCCCGCGACTGTCAGGACGTGCAGCCTGCCGACGCCGAGGGCGCGGATGAGCACCGAGGCGAGGCCCGCGCCGACGAATCCGACGACGACGACGGCGACGGCGATGATTTGAACCTTGCGCACCACGATGACCCCCAGGCCGGGTCGACCGACGGCCCGTGCACGCGGGATGATAGTGCACGGCCCTGTGTGTCCGGAGAAAAGGAGGGCCGCTCCAGCGCGAGCCTCGCTATTTCCCAGCGCCTCGCGGCGCTTCCTCGAAGGCCGCGAGGCGGGCGAGCTGCTCGCGCGCCACGTTCAGGTTCGTCCCGGCGACGGCATGGGCCAGCCGCTGAAGCCACGCGGCCCCCGCGGGCCGCTTCGTGAGCCATCGACTGCCCACCACCATGAGGGCCAGGAACACGAGCCCGAAGAGCACGTTCGCCGCCAGGTAGCCCGTCCCCAACGCGCGCCAGGCATCCACCCCGACCACGCCTCGCAGTCCGACGATGAGCAGCGGCGTCCACAAGAGCGGCGACAGCCACAGCACCCACTGCGTCGTGCGGACCGAGGACAGCCTCAACGATTCGACACCGGCCTGGAGCTGGGTGATGGGCGCCGCATAGTCGAGCGCTCCCGCGCGAAGCCACTGTCGCCCCGAGATGGCCGTGAGCACCAGCGCCACACCATGAAGCAGCAGCGCGGGCACGACGAACCGGGGCTCATGCACGTTCGCCGCGATGAAGGCCCCCAGCGCGACCAGGCTGACCAGCCCCATCACCAGCTCGAACCCCATCGACACTCGCAGCCGGGTCATCGCCGTCCTCGTCCCCTCCAGCTCCGTCGCGCGCAGCAGCCGTCGGTTGAGGCGAATCACCTCGTCCAACCGCGCGTCATGCGCCTGCCAGCACTTCTGGAAATCATCGAGCTCCATCGTCAGGTCTCCTTCGTCGTGTCGATTGAGAGGCGCTTCATGTCGGCGCGCAGCCGGTCCTTCAGGCGTCCGATTCGCGTCGAGACATTGGCGGTGCTGATACCGAGCACCTCCGAGATGTCCGCGTGGCCGTGGCCATCCAGGTACAACATCGCCAGGGCCTTGCTCAGGTCATCGAGCCGGGCGATGGACTGGTACAAGAGCGCGAGGTCCTCCGACGGAGGCCCCTCCACGTCCCGAGCCACCTCCAGCATCTCCTGGCTCTCCGGCGCGAGATGTCGCTTCCGCGTCCCCTCCCGCCGCTGGAAGGAGATGGCCACGTTGAGCGCCACCCGGTACATCCACGTCGAGAACCGGAGCCTCTCGTCGTAGCGGGGAAACGACTGCCAGAGCTGGGCGATGGTCTCCTGGACCAGGTCGTCCGGCTCCACCCCAGGGACGCCGTAGACGCGGGCGACTTTGTAGAGGATTCGCCGGTGCGCCTCCAGGAGGGCGAGGAAGCGGGCATGTCGGTCGGGTTCGGCCATCGCGGGTCCACAGGGTGCGAGGACGCGAGTGACGCGTCCATCGCCTTCACTCCATGGTTCGCGCCAGGGGGAGGAATTCTCACACCCCCTCTCCATTTTCCCGGACGCCGACGAACGCCACGCCTCCGGCCGAGGCCCCGACCCGGGCAGCCAGGAAGGCCACCGCTGAGCCGCCACCCCAGCCCTTTAGGACGGGTGCGTCCCCATCCGTGGGATAGGGTGCCCGGCCATGACCTTCTCCTCCCTCGGTCTCTCGGACGCGCTCGTCCGCGCGATGAGCGACCTCGACTGCCTCGACCCCACCCCTGTGCAGCGCGCCGCCATTCCGGCGGTGCTCCGAGGCGGTGACGTCTGGGCGTCGGCACCGACGGGCTCGGGGAAGACCGCCGCGTTCGTGCTGCCGCTCCTGGAGGCCCTGGGCGTGAGTCCCGTTGGCACACCCCGGCGGACCCGCGCCCTCATCGTCGTTCCCACCCGCGAACTCGCCGCTCAAATCGCCGAGGCCGTCGAGCAGCTCGGGCGCCATCTGCCCCGGCGATTGAAGACGTGCCTCGCGGTCGGCGGCGTCTCCATCAACCCCCAGATGATGGCGCTGCGCGGAGGCGCGGACCTCGTCGTGGCCACGCCGGGCCGCGCGCTGGACCTGGTGGACCAGAACGCGCTCCGGCTCTCCACGGTGGAGACCCTGGTCCTCGACGAGGCCGACCAGCTCCTCTCCCTGGGCTTCTCCGACGAGCTCACGCGCCTGCTCGCCCTGCTCCCCAAGCGCCGCCAGAACCTGTTGTTCTCCGCGACGTTTCCACCCGCCGTGGGGACGCTCGCCGCGGCGCTGCTGCACGAGCCCACCCGCATCGACATCCAGCCAGAAGCCCTGCCCGGCGCGGACCTCGTCATCCAGCGCGCCATCGAGGTGGACGCGGGGCGGCGAACGATGCTGCTGCGTCACCTGCTGGAGACCCAAGGCTGGTCCCACGTGCTGACCTTCGTGGCCAGCCGGTATGGGGCGGAGCACGTCGCGATGAAGCTCAACCGCGCTGGCATCACCGCCGCGCCCCTGCACGGAGAGCTCAGCCAGGGAGCGCGCACGCGCGCGCTGGCGGACTTCAAGGCGAAGCGCGTGAAGGTCCTCGTCGCCACGGATGTCGCCGCGCGCGGCATCGACATCGTGCAGCTCCCCGCCGTCGTGAACTACGACCTGCCGCGCTCACCCGTGGACTACGTGCACCGGATTGGCCGCACGGGCCGGGCGGGCGAGCCTGGCACGGCGCTCAGCTTCATCAGCGCGGACACCCAGGCCCACTTCCGGCTCATCGAGCGTCGCCACCAGCTCCGCCTCCCCCGCGAACAGCTTCCGGGGTTCGAGCCCGTCGACGTCCCCACCCCGCCCCTGGACGTGAATGGCGGCGTGAAGGGGAAGCGCAAGAGCAAGAAGGACAAGCTGCGCGAAGCCGCCGCGGCCGCCGCGAGCCGCCCGCCGGCGCGTAAAATAAAAGGGCCGTGAAACACGGGCGGGAAGATCCGCGAACGCCTTCGTTCCTCTGGGGCACAACCCGGAGGTTTCATGCAACGCGGTGCATTCCTGTTGGCTCTCGCCAGTCTCATCCCCACATGGGCCCTGGCGGCGCCCCACGTCACGAGGCTTCCTCCTCAGAACGCAGCAGTCCAATGCAGCCCCGGCGCGACGTGCACCCAGCCCACGGTGGACGGTTGGGTTGCTCCGATGGAGTACGCCGACGGCAAGAAGTTCCCGCTGCAGGACTATGCGAACGGCGGCCCCAACGGCGAGCTGTACCTGCTCGTCAGTGACAACGCCGAGTACACCTCGGAGGAGTGCAACTTCGGGATGCCCAAGGCCGGCGGGATTCCCTCGGTCCAGACCAACCCCTGCCTCTCGCAGACGCTGTTCATCGGCATGCGGCTGCCCCGGCCCAAGGACGCCAACGGGAACTTCCTGGACGCGGCGGGCCTCATCGACATCTGGCTCGACTCCCAACGCGACGCCACCATCAACCAGGTGACCGGGGCGAACCAGCCCCGCTCCGAGGACCGTCGCCTCCAGCTGCGCTACTCCACCGGTCCAAATGGAAACACCACGCTCTCGCAGCGGATGGGCAACAACACGAATGGCTGGACGGGACTGACCGACCCCAACCAGGCCTGGGCCACCACCGTCGTGGTGTCGACCCCGAGCGCACAGTCGTCCCGCGTGCACATCGAGTTCGCGGTGAAGCTGCGCAGCAGCGTGCCGCCCATCACCGGCAGCGAACCCTTGTCCGCGCTCGTCCGCAAGCTGGGCCTCGGCATCCAGAGCACCGTCTTCTCGGTGGCCGGCGCCACGCAGCGGGTGGGAGGCGGCATCTTCCCCAACGTGAAGAACCAGTCGCCCGTCGACTTCATCCCCTCGACCTGGGAGACGCTCGAGCTCAAGGAGCCCGTCTCCATCCCCCTGAGCTTCACCATGTGGAACGTGGGGCAGATGCCCGACGCGACATTCTGGGTCCCCGACGGAGGCTCGGGAGAGATTGACACCGTCGCCGTCAAGATTTTCAGGAAGGAGGTCGCCTGCATCTCCGAAATCTGGATGTCCCATGAGCGCGGCGAGCTCATCGAGAAGGTCAACGCGCTGCGCGCCATCGAGCTGCTGCCGCCCATGCAGGCCGTCACGGAGCTGAACGACGAAGTCTTCAAGCTGCCCACCGAGAGCACGGGCCTCGTGCTGCTGTCCTCACGGCAGATTCTGGAGGGAGGCGTGCACCACTTTCCCTCTCACATGTGCACCGGCTCCGACTGCATGCAGGACAAGGGCGTCATCTGGGCGCGCATCGCCACCCCCGCCGCGACCGAGCCCGTCATCGTCATGGAAGAGACCGGCGCCTCCAGGACCTCCTCCGCGACGGACTACGGTGAGTTCGTCGATGTGTTCTGCACCCACGTCAACGCGGGAGAGAACACTCCGGGGCCGGACACCGATGCCCGCGAGGACCAGCTCTTCGACATCAAGGCCTATGTCCAGCAGGTGCGCAAAGGCGGGCCCCTGCATGCCAACACCTTCCCGTACCTGCTCGGCGACGACGACATCTTCCCCCAGGGGACGTGGCCGAGCGGCATGGACCGCCCCGCCTTCCTGCTCGGGGACATGAACACCCTGGGGCCCAAGGCCACCCAGCCCGACTCCAACTTCCCCCGCTATCAAGACATGGTGGGCCCCAGCTTCCTGGACATCAGCCAGCTCACCGAGTTCGAGAAGGCCAACAGCCTCTTCTCCGAGTCCCGTGACCTGGCGCGCACCTCGTCCGGCCCGGACCCGATGGCGACCGGAACGTGGCTGGGCACCACCTGCACGGACCTGGTGACGGACGAACTGGGCTCCAAGGACCGGCTCGACTACGTGCTGGTGTTCCCCGCCGAGGACACCCTGGAGTTCCCCGCCTACGCGCTGCTCAAGGAGCCCACCGCGGACGTCAAGCCGCACTTCGACCCTGACTCCAGCATCATCCTGTCGAACCCGCCGCAGCTCTTCCAGCAATGCCTGTCGGACCACGCGATGGTGGACGTGAGCGTGGCATTGACGAAGGTGAAGGACACCGTGAAGTACAACCCCGCCAAGCCTCACCGGCTTGAATACGCGGTGAAGCAGGTGACGGATTTGGAGACGGAGAGCGGCTGCTGCGCGGACTGGTTCACGCCCCGGGTCCACATGACGGCCAATGGCTTCTTCCGGGAGAACGCCTTCCTGACCATCGTCGAGGACCAGACCATCTACCCGAACTGGCAGGTTCAGACAGGACCGGACAATCCCACGCAGTTCCCGGACCTGCCCGCCAACTTCACGGGGGTGGTGAACATGACCTCCGCCATCTGGGAGGAGGATACTGGCCCCAACGACCACTACGACTCCATCCCCGAGGGGGGCGCGGGGACGGCGGTGGACGAGCGGGACGGCCACTTCAGCTTCTTCGCGGGGACGGGCCTGGTCCGCCGGGTGAAGGGCGAGACGAGTCCCAATGATTGGTTCACGGGGCTCGAGCTGATGGGCAGCTTCCTGAACGGGTACGAGAACGGCATGTCCCTGGAGACCGAGGGCAAGGATTTGGACACGGGCGACAACGCCCGGGTGCGGCACTTCATCCAACTGAAGGAGCTGGAGACCCCATGAGCGCAATGAATCTGAAGTACGCGGTGCTCGCGCTGCTCCTCGGGGGGACGGCCCACGCTGTCGAGCCGATGGTGCCCTACGACAACTTCAACCCGACGGAGTCCAACCCGCCTCGCGCGACGAAGGTGCGCGGCATCGACGCGGCACGGTGGACCAGCCAGGAGAGCGGAAGCCGGCAGCAGGCGATTCGTGAGCTGGCCTTCACCCGCCTGCGGCTCTTGAGCCGCTCCAACACGGGCGCGGGACGCTACGGCCTGCGCTTCACGCAGCCGTCGGCGGTGACGGCCATCGAGGCGAAGGTCCGCGTGAACAACGCCCGGAGCACGGGGTGCGCGGCGCCGGGTGTCGGGGTCTCCCAGGGAGCGGCGGAGCTGTCCGGCCACTTCTTCAACGCCGCCGTGCCGAGCCGGGCCAGCGCGAAGGACGACATCACCGCGTCCATCCGCATCGTCTCCCGGTCCACGGACCCGCTGGGCTCACAGGACTTGAGGGTGGAAGCGCTCATCGAGCGGTGCAGGGACGCGTCGTGCACGGGGCGCAGCTCGCTCTTCACGTCGGACCTGGGCCCGGTTCACCAGGGCGAGCAGGCCCGGCTGCGAGTCCAGTGGGACGCGGTAAATGACCGCTTCGTGTTCCAGCGCGACAGCCAGCCCGAGGTGTACGGCGCCTACACCGTCACGGACACCCATGTCCCGGGCATCGCCAACAAGGAGCTCGTGGTGACGCACGCCCTGCCCTCCTGCGGCAGCGGAACTCCCAGCCCGCTGGGGTATGTGAATGCCTACTTCCACGACGTGCTGGTGAACCAGTCGGCGGCCCCCGCGCCCTGACGTCTCCATCTGACGGACCTGGATGGAGTTGAACGCCCGCGGCCCACCCCGACTCCCTGGGGTGGGCCGCTCGAATGCCCTGTCACGGAATGCAGGCGGATTCAGCGCAAACAACCGTAGGTCCAGATCGAGACGTGCGGAGACACCACCCCCCCTCGGATGATGGTCCCATTACAGAGACAGTCCTGCCGACCGACCTCTTCGGTCTTCGTCGCGTCACGGTAGTAGGTGATCTCCGTGAGCGCGCCCGGTACGCAAGATGCCGGTCGCAGCTCGGCCTCCTCCGACGCCTCGACAGGGAGTTCGGACTCCTCGGTCGCCGCCGCTCCACCGCAACCCGCCATCAGCACGGCCCCGGCAACGACAGCCCACTTGACGATACAGTTCATCCGCTCCTCCTGGGTTGAAGCACCGCAGCCTAGACCAGCAAATCGCCACAACCAATATAACCATGACAACCCGACTGTCAGCATTAGCGGCGGGTGAACACCCCCAGCTTGTCGCGGTTCCACGCGTTGATGGTCAGCGAGAGGACCTTCGTTCGTGGCGCGGCGAAGAGGGCCCCCGAGAACCCTGACTCGTTCTCGCCCGTGGTCTGGAAATAGAACTCGTCGCCGCTGTAGTGCATGAGCGCGAAGCGCTTACCGGCGGGACCGACGGTGAAGGACAGCGCCCCATCTCTCAGCGACACGGTGAGGTCTCCGTAGACGCGGTTGGGATAGGTCCCGACATAGGCATTGAGGCTTCGCGCGGGAGTCGGGTTCACCGCGGGCTTGGAATACTTCGTCTGGTCCGCGGTGATGGGCTCGGCCACGAGGGGCCCGAAGAAGGCCAGCCAGTCTCGCGTGGACGCGCCGTAGCGGACGACATCCACGAACTCGGCGGAGATGGCTTCCGGCACGCCTCGCGGGTCCGCGTTCGTCAGCACTGCGATGGCCAGCTTCTTGGACGGATAGACGGTGATGACCGTGGACGCACCCCGGCCGAAGGCGCCCGAGTGGCCCAGTCTCAACTCGCCGGTGTCCTCGTAGCCGACGTTCCAGCCCAGGCCATAGAAGCTCGCCCGTCCTCCCAGCTCGTCCGGCCCCTGGGTGACACTGCTGGGCCGCCAGATGGTCTGCAGCCCCGGGACGTCCACCACGGGAGTCTGAAGGCCCGGGTAGCTGCCTCCCGCGAGCAACATCGTCAGCCAGCGGGACAAGTCTCGCACCGACGAGTTCGCGCCACCGGCGGGCGCCTGTCCGTCATTGTTGGCCCCCAGGTCTGGCTTCCATTGGCCATCCACCAGCGTGTGCAGCGCCGCCCGGTTCTTGAGGGCCTGGAGGTCCGCGAAGGAGTAGGAGCTGCTGCTCATGCCGAGCGGCGCGAAAATCATCTCCCGCGCCAGGTCCTGCCAGGAGCGCCCCGTCCCCGTGGCGAACGCCAACGCCCCCGCCGTCAGTCCATAGTTGGTATAGGCATACGAGTCGCGAAACCGCGTCAGGGGATACAGCGCCAGCTTCGAGATGATCTGGTCGGCGTTGTAGCCCAGGTCCTCGAGCAGGTCTCCCGCATGGTCGGGCAGGCCACTGCGATGCGCGAACATGTCGGCGACCGTGACGTGCTGCCCCACCCAGGCATCCGCGAGCGTGAAGCCAGGACGGAACGTCTGCAGCGTGTCATTCCAGTCCACCTTGGCCAGGCGCCGCGTCAGTGCCGCGGCAATCACCGTGGAGCTCAGCGGCTTGGAGACCGAGGCGAGCTGGAACACGGTGTCCGCGTCGACGTCCCCCACGACACCCGCCTGTCGTTCGCCCAGGCCCTTGAGGTACCGGACCACGCCGTCGTACACCACGGCGACCGCGATTCCGGGCACGGTGGTGGCCGCCTTGTCCTTCTTGACGATGTCGTCGAGCACCGCCAGGGCGCGCGTCACTCCGTCCGCGGTGATCTGCCCCGAGGCCGCGGGCGTCGCCTGAGTCGCGGCCCTTGGAACGGCTGCTGGCCCCGCCGCCTCCGCCGCCGAGCCCGTCCCGGAGAGGGCGGCGCCGACCCCCGCGGCACCCAGGCCCCGCAGCAGCGTCCTGCGTGCCATTCCTGACTCCACCGTGGGTCCTGAACCCTGCCCGTCGTCCTGCGCCATGACTCCCCCAGAAGCCTCACGTCGAAGAGGTTTCGACGCACTCGCGGCGGGCAGAGTGGGAGGCCCGTGCACGCACACGCAACAGACCCAGGTGCCGGTGTGCCGTCGGGTCAACCTCACCTCGTCTTCCAGCAACGGCGGGCCGTCCGGAATTCCTTCCAGTCAATACCTGCCCACATCGATAGGACCTGAAGTCGACAATGCGTATCGCGCCCGGCCATGGCGTCTCCGACACCAAGGCCTGCGCCTTCGACGGAAGGGCTGAGCCCGTCACCCGAATGAAAGAGAGCCGCGCCCACCTTGGAGTGGAGCGCGGCTCTCTCACGTCAGCGCTGACAGCGGGCTACTGGCAGCTCCCCGCCTGCAGGTAGTCGAGCAGCGAGCCACCGCCGCTCGAAGTCTCACGGCCCACCAGGCACTGGCCCGCGGGGACGGCCACGCTCGAGGCCCCGGCGGTGAGCGACAGCTCGCCCGTCACGACCTGCACGCCGCCCTTGAAGCCGGTGGTGGCGTTGGCGCGCACCGGACGCAGGCTCGGGCCCCCCGTCCCACCCGTGAAGCGAACGCGGTACGTCGCATCCTCGTACGCTGAAGGGACTTCCATCTCCGGGTCCGCCTTGAGCGGCGCCAGGAAGAAGCGCGCCACCAGGTCCACCTCCGGCTGCACGCGCACCAGCGGCAGTCCGTCATCCCCGCGCGACAGATTCAGGTCGAAGTGGCGGCCGGACTGGCTGTTGAGGTCCAGCGTGAAGAGCTTGTCGGTGCCCAGGCTCAAGAAGCTCTGCGCATCGCCGAGCCCCACGTGGGCCACGGTGAAGTCCTTCTGGTTCTCCGTCGCCTCCAGGGTGAACGACAGGCCCGACAGCGACGCCGTCCAGTTCTTGCCCCGCAGCGCGGGCGCGAAACCCGAGTACGGCAGGCTCACCTCGGTGGTGTTCAAGTCCAGCAGGAAGCGCGCGCGCTTCGCCACGCCATCCGCCTCCAGCTCCACCAGCGGCGCGGCGCGCGCCGAGGAGATGGCCACGGTGCCACCCTCACCCGCCAGCTCCAGCCGCAGCGCCTGGAGGATGGAGCCGCTGACAATCCAGTGCTGCGCCCCCTCCTTCGTCACCTTCAGCTCCACCTGCCCCACCATCACCGTCGGCAGCGCGGCGGCCGCCTCCGCGTCGAGCTGCTGCACCGCGCTCTTCACGCCCCCCAGGTCCACGACCAGGGAGATGACCTTCGGCAGGAAGCGCAGCGACACGGGCTGGGCCTTCTTCGAACCGATGAGGAACGCCAGCTCCAGCCCGTCATCGTCCAGGGTCGTCGCCCGCACGCGCAGCTCGGACTGGTTCACGAACTTCACGCAGTCGGTGTCCGCCGCCTCGCTGCCATCGGTGCAGACATTCTCGCCCTTGAGCAGGAAGACGGTGGAGTCACCCTCCGTCGACTCCACGTGCTCCGCGGTGAAGACGCGCTCGCGCAGGTACTTCTCCAGCCGCGCGGCCTGGGCGTTCGTCTCGGCCTCGTTGGAGAAGTCGGGGAGCGACGAGCCGTCCTCCTCCGTCTCCTCGCTCGGGAGCGCCGGCAACGGAACGCCCTCGAAGCCGGTGCTGAAGACGGACAGGGCCTCCTCCAGGCTGTCCACCGCGGGCAGGCCATTCATCGTCCGTACGCTCGCGCTGACGCCGCGCACCATCTCCGCGGCACGGCTGGCGGTGACGTCCGCGACCTTCCGCGCGTCGGGCGGGTTCTCGCTGTCGCATCCCGTGGCGACGAGTGCGAACACCGCGACGCCGGCGAGCCAGGACCTGGCGTTCCTCATGAACTGCTCCTTGAAAGGGGTGTGGGTACGTGTCCCCTCCTGAGCAATGCATGGGCCAAGCATGATTCCAGGTGTTTCGAGTGGTTACCGCGATGACTGGGGGTGTAGCGCCCTGCACACCGCGACATCACTGTCACGAGGCCTACGCACCTCTCGCCATCCGTGCGCGCCGGCATGGAATCGACGCGCCGCGCAAGACAGTCAGAGAGCGGCGGCCGTCAATGCGTGCGGACGCGGGCGAGCCGGTCGGCGAAGAAGTCGAACATGCGCACGTCCGTGAGCGCCCGGCCCAGGGGCTGGCAGTGGAAGTCCGCCCCTTCCTCGCGGGTGAAGCGGACGCGCTCCTTGTCGCAACGCAGCGCCTGGAACAAGGCCTCCGCCTGACCTGGCCAGAACTGCTCGCCTTCCGGGTCGAGGACGAGCATGGGCGTGCGGATGCGCTCCACGACGTCACGCAGGTGGTAGCGCAGCACCTGGGAGAACGTGTCGAACGGCGTCCCGGTGCCGTAGGGCCTGCTCCGAAAGGCCATGACCCGGGCCATGACAGGGTCCGCCTCCACTTCGCGCATCGCCTCGTTGAACGGCTCCCGCGCTCCCGCGTGCAGCAGCGCGATGAGCTCTGGTGGCAGGTGTGACGTCCACGACGTGGACACGTCCATCACTCCCGGGTCCACCACCGCGGCGATGAAGCGAGGCTCGAAAGCCAGCGCACGAGGAAGCCAGTAGCCGCCCTGGCTGATGCCATAGGCGAGCAGCCCGCGCGCATCCACATCCGAGCGGGACACCAGCACGTCCACGACGGGAGTGAGCACCGCCTCCCAGTCCGGTCGGAAGGCGATGCCCCGCTCGAACAGCAGCGATTGCTGTCCGGGGCCGTCATACACGAAGGTATTGAAGCCCCGTCGCAGCGCGCCCGAGGCGCCCGTGCCCCACAGCGACGTGAGCGAGCCGTCACTGCCATTGGTCATCACGAGCGTCGGCCGCGCCGTGCCCGAGGCATCCGGACGGAGGAGGTAGCCGGGCAGCGTCCCCTCCTCGTAGGGAACCTCCACCCGGAGGAAGCAGCCCTCGGAGTGGGCCACCACCGCATCCCAGCACCGTCGATGCAGGGCGAAGGTCGGCGCCAGGACGCCGGGGTCCGCCAGGCCCGTGACGAAGGCGAGCGCGCGCGAGCAGGCCTCCGCCGCGGCCAGGAAGAACCACCGCGCGCTCTCCTCGTGTCCGGAGGCCGCGCTCGACTCCGCCTGGGCACGCAACCGCTCCGCGGAGGCCTTCCAGGCCTGGAACCACCCTTCCGCGCTCCCCTCCTCGATGGACGCGAGCGTCACGAGCACGCCGCCGATATCGCCCACCCCCTGCGTCGCGAGCCCCAGGGCCATCCGCGCCTCGAAGTCGAAGTCGGGGTCCGCGAAGAAGCGCGCGGGAATGCCGCTGTCCCGCGTGCCGTGAGGCAGCGGCGCTGTTGTCTCCTCGCTCATGGGGCCCTCGCTCCCATCCAGCCTGGACGGGAAACGTCATATCTCCGAGGACCGCCTTCAAGCGGACGGCCCGACGGACGGGCGCCCGAGCTTCCAGGCGCCCGGAGCAGGTGCGCTCACGGCCGTCGGGCAGGCCCCTCCCTCAGTTCACGCACTCGAACTCGTCGTCGCCATTCCAGGACTGGAGCCAATAGCCGCACCCGGCGGTGACCCAGGCTCCGCTCGACGGCTTCGTGGTGAGGGCGACCTGGCGGATGACCGTCGAGGCGGGCCAGAACTTCTTGCAGTAGGCCAGCCCGCCGATGTCGCAGCCCGACGTGCAATCGGGGTCCGGCGTCCAGCTTCCACTGACGGACCTGTGGGTGTTCACCTTGCCGCACCACCGCGAGAAGCGACCGAGCGTGGTGCCAGTCGAGGTGCCGCAATCACCCGGGCACGTCCCCGTCGTCTCGCCGTTGTTGCAGATGCCATCGCCACAGGAAGGGCAGTCGCTCGGACAGGACGACGCGTTCTCGTTCGAGCTGCAGACCCCGTCTCCGCAGTACCCGCAGTCATCCGGACAGGTGGACACGTCCTCGTTGCCACCACAGACCCCGTCACCACAGACCTGGCAATCAATCTCGCAGTTCCACGCATTCTCATTGGGACCACAGAGACCATCACCACAGTATCCGGATCCGGAGCAGTCCCAGGGGCAGGTCCATTCGTCCTCGAAGTCGCCGCAGATGCCATCGCCACAGTATGCGAGTTCCTCATGGCCCGGCGGGGGGTTGCCCGGCAACGACTGGGGTTGGGTGGAGGTCGTGCTCGGTCCAACCTCGGTGATGTCGCCAGCGCAGGCGGTGAGCAGTGTCGCAAGGCAGAGCCAGGGCATGAGTCGTGACATGGGATTCCTCTGGATGGATGTGGGGTACAGGCGAGAGGCAGACACCGCCCGGAGGCGAATGCCAGACACTCCCGCGCGGCCACCATAGGCCCGAACGCCCATCTCCAGACAAAGAGATTGCGCCATGCAATGACATTGGGGTGGCGCCGTCAAATTGCAATCCGGTCAGAGCCAGGCGGTTTTTTCCGACGCGAGGCAGGGCGTCGGTCACGGGTATAGAGTCCAGCGGAATGTTCTTGCTCGCCGCCAATCCTCCGCCGCCCTTCCTGGCCTGGGTCATTCCCGTCGCGTTCCCGGTGATGATCGTCTTCGTAATCCGCCTCCAGCTCCAGCCCTCCGCGATGAAGCCGTTCGAGGTCTATCTATCGGCCGTCAGAAAGCCTCGAGGGTGATGGTCGCCCTCGTGGGCTGCCGCGAGACGGTGAACGAGCTGCCGTCGCAGTTGTCGTCGTTGCCGAGCGCGTATGCGCGGCCGTCGATGGCGTTGGCGTGCACCACGCGGGCGTAGTGATTCGTGAGGCCCTTCCAGGCCTGGTAGCTGTCCCGCAGGGTCTCCTTGCACGCCTCGGTTCCGCTGATGACGCCCAGACGGTCCTGAGCCAGCAGCACGGTTCGATTGAGCGCCGGGGCGAGCGCGCCTTGAATCTGGGAGCCGTGGAGGCCCCCACCCTCCTGGGCGTTGACCTGGTTGGCGAACACCTGGAAGGTCGTCGGCTTCGAGAACGCGGGCTGCACGCTCCCAGCGACGGATGCTTGCTGGAAGACGAACGAGCCCGAGGCGTCCACGGAGCCGACGAAGTACATCCCGGCTTCGACTTCGACGCCCAGTCGGTGGGGGCCGCCGGCCGCGTAGTTCTCCCACACCGCGTCGATGTACGGGTCGAAGTATGTCGGGCTGAACGCACCGTTCTCGATGCCGTGGAACGGCGCGATGGCGACGATGTCCTGACCGCCATTCTGGATGACGAGCTTCTCCCACCCGGGGGTGGCCTTGAGCGCCGACAGGATTTGGGAGCGCGCGCCGGCCTTGAAGCCGACCCCGTCTCCGCCGGGCGCATCCTTGCCGTACACACGCAGCGACATGGGAATGCCGACCATGTCGACCTGCGTGAGGTTCGCATTGAAGCCCGTCGTCGGGTCCTTCGGCAGGTTGACGAACTCCCACCAGTCGAAGAGCGTGCCGAAGTTGTCGCCGTGGGTGCTCCAGCCGTTCGGCGTGGTGTTGTTGAAGTAGGGCGAGCCGATGATGCTGGCCCCCTTCATCTTCAGCTGGTCCTTGACCGAGAAGTACATGCGCGCGCCGCCGTTGAGCGCCGGCAGCAGCATCTTCCCGCCATCGGTTCCAGTCTCCAGGTTGATGCTGTAGTCGAGGAGCCCGTTCTTCTCGTCGCCGGGCTGTATCTGCTCGAGCGCGCCGGTCCTCGCGTCGGCCAGGCGATACCACGGATGGAATCGCCCCTCCCCCGGACTGTCCGGCTGCTGCTGCCCGGTGGCCACGAGCCAGATATCGCTGTCCGCATAGGGCGTGTTGTTCACGATTTGAATCGGAAGTGTGTCTGCCATGAAGAGGCCCTCGCGAGAGTTGAACGGCGACGTCTCCGGGCTCGTCTCCACCGAGCCCGGCCAGGGGCGAAAGTGTCGGGCGGCCACTGAGCTGGGTTCAAGGTGTGTGAATTCGCGGGAGCAAGCCGGCTTCGGAGGACACCTGGCCCGAGGGCCTGGAGCCAATCCCAGGCGGTGGATGCCCTGGCAGGGCCTCGAGTGGCTACACGCCCGTGCACCGGCGCGAGGCAAGCTGCTGGGGGCGCTACCTCACCAGAGGTGCGCGCGCCACGGGACTTCGGTGACGGGACCCACGGCGCGGTGGGCCCCCGAGGACGGCAACCCGGTAGCCTGGTCGGACCCCGGCGCCGTCCCTGACCCGGTGCCGGGTGCCCATCTGTGCGCGGACGCCCCGAGCTCTCCAACGGACTGTCGCTGTGCGAGCTCCACCATGGCGCGTTCGACGCGGACCAGATGGGCATCCGCTCCTCGTGACCCTGCCCGCCGCGCAACGTCCCCGTCCGGAGTACCTGGAGGAGCGCCATGAGCGCTTCCGCAGTACCCGGGACTCGTGACGGCGAGCGCCGACGCCGTCCATCAGGACTGGACGAGTTCATCTCCACTCCGCAGGTCGCGCTGCCCCGAAATACGCTCTCAATCTCGGTCAAATCGAGACGCACGTGGCGGCCCAGCAGGCAGCCACGTGCGCTGTCGTGTCCATGAGCCAGAACCAACATCCGCCCATGCGCGCGTATAGCCATGGGGGCTCATTTCCGCGGGTTTTTCCGGATGCCGGCCGGATGCCCGCCACACACAAACCATCATGAATGCCAGACTCACACTCGCCGCAGGCGTCCTCTCCTCCCTCGTGTGGAGCGCTCCCGCGCGCGCTGAAACCACGACGGTGGACCTCATCTCCCCGTCCCACTGCACGATGGGGAACGGGCGCCTCAGTCGCTGCTCCATTCCCACCCAGACATTGACCGCCACGGACTTCGCCACCGCCGTCCCGCTGCGCACCATCCTCCGACGCGTCATGACGGGGAACTGCTCCACGCAGTTCCCCCTGGAGGTGACGCTGACGCCTCCGGGCACGCCCGCCACCCGCTACACCTTCATGTCGACCCCAGAGGTCACCCTCCGAGATTTGGACCGGGAGCTGATGGCCTCGCTGGAGCTCAAGGACTCCTCGGCGTGGACGGGCACCGCCGCGTTCGCCGACACCTGCCGCGTCTCCCTCAGCATCACCTGGAACGAGGTGGACGTGGACAACGCCGCCCAGGCCCAGGACATCCTCCAGGCGCTCCAGGCGGAGCTGACCACGAAGACGACGCAGCGCGACCACCTGGCCAGCCTCGTCGAGTACAGCGCCGCGTTCGACTTCATGAAGACGCTCGCCAACAGCTTCCTCGTGGACCTCACCAACGAGACGGCGCACGCCCTGCATGTCCAGGGACAGGAAGCCGCCCCCATCATCTTCAAGGCCGCCATGGGCTGCGCGGGCGTGCTCACCGACGAGGAAGCCGGCATCCTCGCCAACTTCTATTTCGTCCTGGGCTCGTTGAGCGACCCGACGAAGTACCACCACCCGGATGGCTCGCCGAAGACGCTGGAGGAGCTCATCGGCCCCGAGGCGCTCCCCGTCATCCAGAAGCTCTCCCTGCTCTCCGCAGCCGGCGCGAAGGAGCAATACCAGGCGCAGTACCAGGTGGCCGCGCAGGAAGCCGCCGCCGCCCAGGCGAAGCTCGACCTGGCCCGGGCGCAGCTCGCGCCCTGGGCGACGCCCTGAGCGCCCCCGGCCTCAATCCCATTCACAAAAGACATCCCATGACCCAGACACAAAAGAACATGAGGAGACGTGTCCTCGGTGCGCTGATGCTCACCCTGGGCGCCACCGGATGCGGCACGAGCGAAAGCGCTCCGCCCCCACGTGAACCCCGGACACCCGTCGCGGAGATGTCCCCTGCCCTGGCCTCCGAGCAGGTCTGCGTGGAAATCTTCTTCTGGGCGAAGAGCAGGACGCTGTGCAAGCCCCGAGGCTCCAGCATCGACTCGCTCCTGAGCGAGTTCAAACCCACACAGGAAGCGCTCTGCGACACCTTTACGGACGCGGAGCTTCGCTCGCAATGCAAGTCGAAGCCGCCCTACGTCTTCGCCCCCGCCGGCGACAGCGCCAACCCGAGCATCTGGGTGCAGCGCACGGAGGAGGTCCAGGGCTACTTCCGGATGTCCATCGGCGCGTCCATGGCCATCTACGAGACGAGCCTGGAGAAGATGGAGAGTGTCGGTGAGGACATGGTGGGGCCGTCTCAGAGGGAGCTCGACGGCAGGAACAAGCGCCGCGCCGATGCCCGCGCTCGCGTGGGTGACGGCTTGAAGGCACGGGCCACGGCCGAACAGCGCGCCGCCAGCGCGGACCTGGCCACCCAGCGGGAGACGCTGGAGGAGTACAAGCACCACTTCGCGTCCTACCAGTTCGCCCTGGAGGCGCTGGAGCCGCAGGTCACCACCACCCTCGCCGCCTTCGTCACGTACCGCGACGGCGAGGCCGCCCTCTTCACGCAGCTCGAGGACATCTCGACCCGCGCCTCCGCCGCGACGCTCGCGCAGTTGGGCGCACTCCAGGGGGAGCTGGTGGACCTGAGCCGCACGGAGAGCCAGCGCCCGCAGCAGCTCCAGATGGACGCACGGCGCCTGGTCCACTCGATGGGACAGATTCACGCCCGGCACCTGCTTGCCACCGAGCCCTTCTCGTCCTTCCTCGCGCGGAACAACCTGCCTCGGGTCAACCTCACCGAGCGCTCCGCCATCGTCCTCAACAACATCTCCAGCTACGCGGATGCACGGTATGCCCGCGTCGCCACGGCCGTGGCGAAGCTGCTGGAGGGAATGCGACTGCGCCGGGGCGCGCTCGTGACGTCCCAGGCGAACGCGGCCACCCGCCAGACACTCGCCACCGCGGCGACGCTCAAGGCCTCCGAGGCCTTCCTCGCCAATGCCAACCAGCGGACCACCGCGCTGTGGCAACTGCCTCCTCGCAGCACCAAACTGAAATACTTCTTCCTGGCGAGCAAGCACGTCGACTTCGAGAGCATCCTCCAGCTCGAGCCGCTGTGCGCCAACGTCTCCACCACCTCCACGCCTTGGATGGAGACGGGCTGCATCGCCCTGCGCCGGCAGTTCACCAGCGCTCGCAACTACCTGAACACGACTCTTCCCAACATGGTGCGGCTGAACGTCACCAACATGCGGAGGGCCGGTGTCTCCGAGGCGCTCCTCGTGGACGTGGAGACCCACCTCAACAACGCCAATCTCCGCCAGGCCGTGCTCGCGCATGACGTCGCGCTGCGCGCCTCGGACCTGTGAGGCCCGTCATGACTTCATCCATCCTTCGAGCACTTGCCCTGCTGTTGTCCTGCGCGGTCCTCGCGCCCGCCACCGCGCTCGCCACCACCTATCGCGACTACGTGATTGCCTGGCGGTCCACGTCCTACCGCAGCGAAGGCAGCTGTCAGGACACGAGCCGGCTCTATCAAGAGGGGCAGGCCAACTTCTCCATCAACTCGATGCCGCTGCCGACCCGGACGGTTGCCGGCAACTACCGGGTCGACGCCCACGGCAACGACTCCAACCTCTTCGCAGCCCCCTTCAACGCCACCCTTCTGCGCTGGGGTGCCAACCAGTTCTACTTCAACGTCATGCTCGCGCAGCCCGACCAGAGCTGCGTCATCACCGATGACGTCGTGCAACTGGAGACCGGTGGGCTGACGGCCCGGCCCCTCTTCCTCGTCAAGCGCCGTGGCACCGCCTACTCGGGCACCACGTCCGTGGCGCTGGACTTGAAGGAGATCAACCCCCGCCTGTCGGAGAACCTGGCCAACCTCGAGAAGGTGCTGGAGGACCGCAAGTGGCAGTTGTTGAGCATCCACGGGGACCTCGCGCTGGCCCAGGCGGAGCTCGACCTGCTCGCCGAGCTGAAGGGCGAAATCGACGAGCTGTCCAAGCGCCCGCTCGACTCCATCACCGAGGCGGACCTCAGCGACATCCTGTCGCGCTATGGGGGCGTGGACCCGCGCGTCCTCAGCCAGCTCCAGCAGTTGCTGCGGGACTTGAAGGAAGACCTGGCGGCGCTCCGCACGGAGATCAACCGCATCATGTCCGACTTCCGAGGGCAGATGGGCGGCCTGGATGACTGGCTCGCCGGGACACCTCCCACGGGCTCCCCGGACCTGGGCGACTCAGGGACGTATGACCCGGACCTGGACCCCGGCTCCATCCCCGAGGTGGAAGCGCCGGACCTGGACGTGGGTGACGACTTCGACCCGGACAACGACCCCTACCTCGCCTATGCGACGCAGGTGCTGCAGCAGTTGGAGACCACGCGGAGCGCCGGCGTGGTGGTCAACCGCGGCGGCTTCATGACCATCGTCCGGAGCTGGCGGCAGAACCAGGACATCTTCGAGAAGGCCATCCAGAGCCGCGCCAGCGTGTCGATGGAGGAGGTCGGTGCCTTCATCAACGCCCGCGACATGGTGTGGAACGTCGTGCGCGAGTACATGGACGAGGCCGGCTGGTTCCTGGACACCCCGGTGCGCCCGTCGACGAAGTCGCTCATCGCCTACCTGCGCAAGCGCCCCGAGGCAGCGCATCAGGCGGACGGCCTCCAGTCCAACCTCAACCTCTGGCAGGGCGACGCGCCGACGGCGCAGCAGAACGAAATCCTCAACACGCTCGACGGGCTCCACGGCGGCTGGCAGTCCGTGGAGGACGGCGCGGCGGTGGAGGACCCGAGCATCATCTCCACGCTCTTGAGCATCGGCGACTCGGCCCAGGTCATCATCAAGGAGGTGGCGCTCTTCGGCGTCGGCATGACGCCCGTCGGTGACTTCATCGACTTCTGCGAGGTCATCACCGGCTGGGAGACGTGCATGCCCAACGGGACGCAGCTGTCCACGGGCGAGCGCGTGTTCACCGCCATGGGCATGGTCGTCGGCACCGGCCGGTTCTGGCGCGCCGTCGGCAACGCGGTGACGCCGGTGGGCAAGGCCGTGGCGGACCGCTGCGAGGCCCTCATCAAGCGCTGGTACGACATCCCCGACAAGGTGAAGCGCGAGGAGCTGGTGGAGCGGCTGGGGCAGGAAGCCATCGACCACGTGGACGGCCTGTCCGGCAAGGACGTGGAGCGCCTCCTCAATGGACTGGGAGATACCGCCGTCCAGCGCCTGGCCAAGCACCTCAAGAAGACGGGACTGCTCCAGTTGGAGAAGCTGTCGATGCTCCAGATTCCCGCCGCGAAGAGGAGTCACGCGGTGGCCAATGGCGGGCACGTCAAGAGCATGGGCACCATGAAGGGCAAGACGGTGGCCCAGTTGGAGGCCGAGCTCCAGGCCAGGGGCTTCACCAAGAACGCGGACGGAAACTGGGTGCACGACGACTTCTCCGTGGTCCGCATCTCCCCGGGGACGTCGACGAAGCCGCCGTACTTCCGGCGGGAAATCACCAGCGTGAAGGGAAACACCAACCGGGATGCCATCACGGTCAAGGTGACCGGCGTCACCATCGAGGATGACCTCGGGAGTGTCGAGTACGTCTTCAGCCTGCCTGAGTGGGCGGACGACACCATCGGCGTGAGCAAGCAGATACGCAACTGGTTCGCGTCCATGGTGAATCGCAACCCCAATGACCTGGACGAGTTCGGCCAGGAGCTGCTGGAGCTGGAGAAGTACTGGGGCAAGCAGACGCACTTCGACCTGTTGCCGTAGTGCATGATGACCCACCTCGAGGCCACCCCGGACCATGCGGGTGGCCTCGGGGTTTCGATACGAGGTGGTGTGGTGATGAAGCAGGTGCTGCGTCCCGACAATGGCAACCGCTGGTCGCTCCTGGGTCGCTGGGGTACTCCCAGCCAACAGCGGGTCGAGTACCAGAAGGTCGGCTTCTCTCCGAGCGGCCACCTGCTGGTGACCCTGGAGCACCGGGGAGATGAGCGGCTGCGCTGGTGGCACTGGCAGGAAGGACGACGGGAGTCCCTGGCCGGAGAGGTTGTCGTTCCCAAAGGCGTCGCGATGCAGGCGCTGCCCGCGCTCGGGGGCATCGCGGTGACGAACACCCGCTTCGAGCTGGGCCTGTACGCCGAGTCCTGCGGCGCGCTCCTGCGTCAGGCGAAGCTCCCCGACCATGAGGCCTGGGGCCTCGTCGCCAGCGCGGATGGCACCCGGCTGGCCATGCATGACCAGGGGAGCGGCGTGCTCCTCTGGGACACCGGGACCTGGACGGCCCTGGGCAGGCTCGCGGGGCCACAGCAGGAGGTCGTGGGGCTCGCCTTCTCTCCCGACGGGCAGTGGCTCGCCGCCGCCTGTCTCCGGGGGCGGGTCGTCCTCTGGAACGCCAGCACGGGCCAGCTCGCGCACGTCCACGCGGAAGAGGAAGAACAGTTCGTGAATGTCGCCTTCGACCCCTCGGGCGAGCAGCTCGTCGCGACGACGACGGGTCCCCGCATCCAGCGCTTCCACGTGGGCGACTGGAGCCTGGGCGGAACGCTGTCGGGCCCCGTGCCGGGCTCACGCCACGCGGCCTTCAGTCCGGATGGCGGGCTGCTCGCGGTGACGAAGTTCGGCTTCCTCGTGCTCGGTGTGGACGAGGGCGCCCGGGTGTTCCGCTACGAGGTCGACAACGACTTCTATGGCAGCAACGCGGTCTTCAGCCCGGACGGGACGACGGTGGCGTGGGGCGAGCCCGACGGCACCGTGGGCTTGTGGGGCATCGCCTCCGCTTCCTGAGCGCTGACTGTCAAGGCAAGGCCTGGGCATCGCGGTGCTCGCGCAAGGCGCGCACGAGGGCCCACAGTCCCGCCTCGGCCGAGACCTGGCTGTCATTGAAGACGACGGACACGAAGACATCGTCCTCCACGACATAGGCCACCACCGAGGAGAAGCCCTTGATGCCTCCGCTGTGGCCAAGCATGAGGCCAGGGCCCGTCGGCACGTCGTAGAGCTGGACGCCTCGCCCGTAGAACATCGTGCTGCCCGGCTGCGTCGGCGGGTACATGACGTCCATGGAGTGCATGTCCTGGAACAGGCCTCGAACCGTCGCGGGCGCCAACACCTCGCCGGACAGCAGCGCGTGCCAGAAGCGCACGAGGTCCTCCGCCGTCGAGGCCAGCCCGCCCGCGCTGTATGGGGCGGCGTAGTCGAGGTCGGTGACGGGAGCCCCCGCCACATGGCCGACGACGACCTGGGTGAGGGGGAGGCCCGCTGCCCTGAACTCCGTGTGCGCCAATCCGAGCGGACGAAGGAGTCGGTCCTGGAGGAGGACGCTGAAAGGCTTGCCCTCCACCTGCTCCAGGATGCGTCCGAGCATGACGTAGCCCGTGTTGCTGTATGCCCAGTTCCCGCCCGGACAGAACTGGGGAGGCTGCTCGGCGGAGAGACGAATCAACTCCTCGGGGGAGCGGTAAGGGCCGTCCTCGAAACCGGGCAGGGCATTGAAGCTCACCAGGCCGTGGGTGTGTTCGAGCAGGTCCTCCAGGGTCATCAACTCAGTGCCGGGCACCTCGGGGACCCAGGTGGAGACCGGAGTGTCCCAGCGAAGGCGCCCCTCTTGAACGAGCTGGCCCGCGAGCATCGCCGTGAAGCTCTTCGTCACGCTGGCGACCTGGAACAGGGAGGCGGAGTCCACTGGTTCCTGCGTGTCGGTCCGCGACTTCCCACGAGTCGCGGTCCACAGTCCCTGTCCCGGCACGGCGACCGCGACGCTGGCGGCGGGGACCTGCCGGAGGACGGCGTCCAACGCGGTGTCCAGGGCCTGGGTGAGCCCCGCATCGAGGACTCCGGTGATGGGTCGCCGTGGAGCGAGCGTCGGCCAGATGGACTCAGGCGCGGTGCGCAGCGCCGGCCCCTGATATGGCGACCGCTCGGAACAACGCTGAGGTCCTGGCGAGGAACTGGCGCAGCCCATGAAGAGGAAGCCCAGGAGGAAGGTCCAGCGTGCTTTCGAGTGCATGAGTGCGCGCGGTCTGGTCTCGTACGAGGACGCGTGTCGAGAGAGCGGTGAGGGTCGACCTCATCGTACGTGAGGCTCCAGGGAGGAGAACGGGCGCCGGGCGCGAATGTCTCGCGTCACACCGGAGTCGGGCCATGGACCGCCAGGCGAGCGGGCGTCACCCCACGGTCCGAGGCGACCGCTCTTCGCGGCTCACCGCCTGAATCGCGCGGCTCACCGATGCCGGGTGGGGCTTCGCAGATATGCCCTGCTCGTCGCTGGAGGCTCGGGAATCCTTTCGCTCACGACGGGCGCCTCCGCGCCCTGCTCGAGGAGCCTCTTTCGCATGCGACTTCCCCGTTCCCTTCTTCTGCTGGCGCTCGTCACTCAGTGGCTCGTGCCAGGAACCATCGCCAGTGCCCAGACACCACGAGGCTCGCGGTCACAGCGTCACACCCGCGTCGACGCCATCTTCTCGCCCTGGAGCGGCAAGGCCTCGCCCGGCTGCGCGGTGGGAGTCTCTCGCAACGGCGTGCTGGACTACGCGCGGGGCTACGGCATGGCGAATCTGGAGTACGACGTCCCCATCACGCCGGGCTCCGTCTTCAACATGGCCTCCATCTCCAAGCAGTTCACCGCGTTCTCCATCGGGCTGCTGGCACAGGAGGGCAAGCTGTCGCTGGACGACGACCTCCGCCAATACGTGCCGGAGATACCCGCCTACGGCAAGACCATCACCCTCGCGCACCTGATGCACCACACCAACGGGTTGCGCGAGCAGGGCCAACTGATGAGCCTCGCCGGCTGGCGCGGCGACGACCTGAGCACCGAGGCGGACGTCCTCTGGGCGCTGCCCCGGCAACGCGGTGTGAACTTCGAGCCGGGGACGGAGATTCTGTACGGCAATGCCGCGTACACGTTGCTGGCGGTCATCGTGCGACGCGTCTCCGGCAAGTCCCTCCGGGCCTTCGCCGATGAGCGGTTCTTCAAGCCGCTCGGCATGAACGACACCGGGTTCCAGGACGACCACAATGCCATCGTTCCCAGGCGCGCCACGGGCTACGAGCCCCGTGAGGGTGGCTGGCGAATCAGCATGCCCAACACCGACAACTACGGCCCCGGCAATCTGCTCTCCACCGTCGGTGATGTGCTGAAGTGGGAGCAGAACCTGATGGACGGGCGCGTCGGCGGGCCGGCCTTGACGGCGTTGATGCGGACCTCCGGCAAGCTGAACAACGGCATCGAGACGGGTTACGGCGGTGGCTTGCATCTGGGGGAGCATCGCGGCCTGCGCACGGTGCGACATGACGGCATGGCATCCGGCTTCCGCACGGAGGCCGTCCTCTTCCCCGACCAACGACTGGCCATCGTCGTGCTCTGCAACGGCAGCTCGATTTCATCCACGGACCTCTCGTGGAAGGTGGCCGAGGTGTATCTGGGTGACCTCCTGAAGGACACGATGCCGCCCGCCGTCGCGCTGCCGGAGGCGGAGTTGTCGGCGCTCGCCGGCAACTACTGGAGTCCCTTGACGGACGAGGTCGTGCGCCTGGAGTTCAAGGACGGAGCGCTGCGCGAAGTCGGCTCGACCAAGCCCTTCGTCCACATTGGAGAGGGCGCGTTCCGCCCCGGCGAGTCGAAGCATGTGTGGCGCTTCGCGACGCCGAAGCCCCAGGCCCCGCGCGAGCTGAGCATCAAGGACTCCTGGCCCACGACGAGGGACTTCATCCGCTTGAGCGCGCCCATGCCCACGGACCTGGCGGTGTTCGCCGGACAGTACCGGAGCGAGGAGGTCGACATGACGTACACGGTGCGCGTCACGGACGGAAAGCTGGCGGTGCGCTGGCCGCGACGGGACGAAGTCATGCTGGAGCCCGTGGGCGGGGACCGGTTCGTCGGCTCGCTCGGCGCCATGACTTTCACGCGGGCGGCGTCAGGGAGCGTCGATGGGTTGCTGGTCAGCAGCCGTCGCCTGCGTCGGTTTCGCGCGGAGCGGATGGAGCCGTCCGCGAACAAGGCGCCCTCCGTGGACCGGTCCGGCCCTTAGCTCCACCCCTTTAGACATCTTCGGCATCGGCTCCCTGTGAGGTCGTCAGCACGCGCACCACGCCCGAGTTCAACCTGGTCTCGGTGAAGACCACCGCCAGGGCCACCCGGGCGCGCGTCACCTGCATTTGCTCCGCGGGGAAGAGCAAGACCCAGACCTGCACCCTCTCTCCGGAGCTCGGCTGCGAATGCAAGGAGAGCGTGCCCACGCTCCTCTCCTGCCCGAAGAAGTGACGCGCGGGTGCTCAACGCTGGACGGCGAGGATTCTCGCGCCAGGGACGTCCACTGCGTAGGTCGCGCCCATGTCGAGGACGATTTCCCGCTCGTGCTCGGCGCAGTTGCTCGGGCTGAAGGAAAAGCGAACGAACATGATGCCGCCTGGGCCTGGGGCGGTGGAGACGTTGAAGGCTTCACGCCTGTAGAGACATTGCTCCAGCGGTGTGGCTCCGCGATGTGGCTTGGCTCCCAACGGGCGGAAGTCCTCCATCGCCAGGGCAATGGCCGCGGCGAGGGTGCCCGACAATTCGTGAAGCCCCTGGGCCGGCAGGTCGCGAGGAAACACCACCCGCGCCGCTTCCTCCGGTGGCGCCTGAACCGGGCGGGGCCCCGGGCGAAAGAGGGCACATCCAGGCAGGACCATCAGGAGCAGGAGCGTGCGCTTCATGCAGTCACCTCGCCAACGTCACTCGCTGCCGACGTCCGTGATTCGCCCATACCGCTTGTCCTCATTCTTGATAGGGCCGATCAGCACCCACCGCATTCCTCGCCTCACGTACGCCTCACCAGGACGAGACTCGTTGACGCAGGGAACCAGCTTCATGATGGTGCAGTCCGTGTCCGAACTGGACGCGGATCAGGAACCGCTGGAGGCCCGCCTGCCGGTCCCCGGGCGACATCTCGGAGGGGGCCCACGGATGGCTGTGGTAGTCCGCGATGGGAACCACTCGCCCGCGCTCGTCCACCACATATCGAGGTGGAATGCACCGCTTGCGGTTGCTGGGCCCGACCAGGACGGTGGCCCCCAAGGGGGAACCATAGGTCGCGTAGTAGATTCCATCCCCGGGCGACTGCTGCAGGCCGTCATCAATCCCAGCCGAATCCCAAGTCGAGCCCTCATCCGTTCCCCCTCAGGCGCGGGGTCTCTGGAACGGCTCCATCTGCGCCTCCAGTGCCCGCTGGAACGCGGGCCGGGCCTCGCATCGCTCCTTGTACGCCTTCAACGTGGGAAACCCGTCGAGCACGTCCGTGTGACGGAGGATGCGCAGCACCGTCACCATCATCAGGTCGCCCACCGTGAAGCGGTCCTCCAGGTACTCGCGCGTCCCCAGCCGTGCCGCGAGCTCACCCAACCGCTCCTGGAGCGCCTCCACCAGCGCGGGCCTGCGCAGCTTCGCCCACTCCTCGTTGGGGAAGAACAGGTCCACCTCCGCGAGCGGCTGAATCGCGATTTCAACGGAGTTGAGCGCCGCGAAGAGCCACGTCACCGCATGGGCCCTGCCCACCGCATCCGTCGGCAGGAGCACTTCGCACTTGTGCGCGATGTGCAACGCGATGGCCCCCGACTCGAAGAGGACGAGGCCGTCCTCCTCGAACACTGGCACCTGCCCGAAGGGTTGGAGCCCGCGATAGTCCGCCGAGGCCTGGACGGCGCTGTCGATGAGCTTCACCTGGTACGGCAATCCAGCCTCTTCGAGCGCCCACCTCACCCGAAGGTCCCGCACCAGACCTTGAGCGAACGGCGGGACCCACTTGAATGCGCTGACAGTCCTCATGCCCCAGAATCTCCTCGGCTCGGTGAGCGTCCATCAAACACGCCACACCGACACCGTCAACGCGCCCAGAGTCCTCGCTCCTCGGCGCCGCCGCTCACACCCCGGCCACGGGCACCTGGAGCAGCTCCGCGCCCCTGTACCCTCGTCGACACGCCGGGCGCGCGGCCCCACGAACGACGCGGACACGAGCGCCCCATCGTCACTCAGGCCGCAGTCGTGTCATCAGCCGGGTTGAGCCCGTGTTCGAGTCATGCTCTAGGCCCCGCACCATGCGCACGGAGAAGCTCCTTCCCCTCATCGGCTTGTTGCTCGTCGCTCCCTTCCGCACCGTGGAGGCCCGGCCCGTCCAGTCGGAAGTCCAGCTCTGGTACACCGTGTCGGCCCAGGGCGGCATCGGAGAGCACTTCCTCTACTATCTGGAGGCGCAGCCGCGCTTCAGCAAGGACGATGGCCGCGCCATCCTCCGCTCGGCGGGGGGCGTGCGGCTGCTCCAGGACATGTCCCTGTGGCTGGGACAGGCCTGGATTCCGCTCTGGGTCTGGGATGGAGACCCGGCCCTGCGGCAGGGAGAGAGCCGCCTCTTCCAGCAGTACCTCTACACCCCGAAGCTGGGTTCGGTGCGAGGCACGCTCCGGGCCCGCTTCGAGCAGCGCTTCCTGGCCGGGACGACGGAGGTCTCCCTCCGCGCGCGCGTCATGCTCCGAGGCGCACAGCCGGTGGCCGCGGAGGGGCGGCTGTCCCTGATTGCCTGGGACGAGGTCTTCTACCACCTCAACTCGGTGGCGGGCGGCCCCAGCGCGGGCTTCGACATGAACCGCGCGTTCGTGGGCGTGGGCTGGAAGTATGGAGACCACGCTTCGCTGGAGGTGGGCTACCTCAACGTCTTCACCCGCCGGCCCACCGCGCAGAGCGATCAGCTCATCCACACGCTCGCCGTCTCCATGCCCTTCAACTTCATGTAACAGTTCGACAGGGGTGAATCCCCGGGGACCCGCCGAGCCCTCAACCTGGGTTGGTATTGCCCCATGAGGCAGGTGCCCGATAACCAGACATCACTGTGTGGTTTCGAAACGCTTCGAAATACTCCGAAAATCTCCTGGAGCCACGCGGACTTAAGCCCAACGGCGTCAACGTTGTTTACACATCCGCCTCGGATGCCTGGAGCACGGATACTCCACGTTATACATCGTTTGCGGGTTTCTCGCCCTGCGAGACTCAATGGCCCATCAATTGCTCAAGGCCGGGAGCGCGTCAGGCCGCTGCTGGTGGACACCAGGCGGATGACGCGTCCCCCCGTAGTCTGAATGGACGAGGAATCTCCGATGCCCGTGTTCCAGAAGATGTTCAAGGGAGCTGCTGTCCTCGCGATGACCGGTAGCGCGCTGCTGACTGGCTGCGGCACCGACGTGCAGGTTGATGAGTCGCAGGTCGAGCAGGAAATCATCGCCAACCTGGTCGAGGCCGGCTTCCCGGCGAACGACATCATGGTGGCGGACGGCAACGTGTACGTCGGCCGCGACGCCCACGTGACGCTCGAGGCGTCCCGCGAGATGCTGCAGCAGCCCGTGGAGACGATGGAGCAGTACCGCACGACCAACCTGGTCAGCTCCAGCATCACCCGCATCTGCGTCGTCCCGACGTCCACGTTCAACAGCTACACCCGCCTGAGCCAGGGCCTGGACCTGGCCATCGCGAACTACAACGCGCTGGGTCTGTCCTTCTCCATGGTGCGTGGCAACGCGGGCGGCTGCAGCGCGACCATCACCGCGCAGACCACGTCCGGCGCTGGCGGCTCGGCGGGCTTCCCCTCCGGCGGCCGTCCCTACGGCACCATCAACATCGGCACCAGCCTCAACACCTACAGCGTGGGCGTGAACGAGCACGTCATCACCCACGAGCTGGGCCACACGGTCGGCTTCCGTCACTCTGACTACTACAACCGCGCCATCAGCTGCGGCGGCGCCGCCTCCAACGAGGGCACCGCGGGCGTGGGCGCCATCCACATCGCTGGCACGCCGACCACGGCCTCCACCGGTGGCTCGCTCATGAACTCCTGCTTCCGCTCGACGGAGACCGGTAACTTCACGGCCTCCGACCGCACGGCGCTGACCACCCTCTACTAGTCAGCCCTGGCGACCACCCCACGGCGTCATTCTTGATGCCATGGGAGTCGACACCCGAGCCTCCGGTCCGCGACTCACGTCGGGCCGGGGGTTCGTGTTTTTTGACGGTCTCGGGTCAGCCCTCTTCGGAGCTCCGGGAAGTCACAAGCCAGCGCTCGGACTTCCCGCATCAGCCCTCCGCGAGTCGTGTATCGCGCGTGTTCCAGCCCGCGCGGCGAGGTGGTTGACGGCCCCCGCTTCATGACGGAGGACAGGGGAATGATTGAACTGCCCCCTGACGCCTCCATGAAGGACTACCAGCGCTACATCCACGAGCTGGAGGCCCTGCACGGCTGGCTGAAGCTGGACCTGGTCCACAACTGCTTCCTCATGGGCGAGGAGGTGGGCGAGGTCTTCAAGGCGGTGCGCCGCCACGAGAAGCTCTATGACGAGGGACGCGGCACTCCCACCGAGCAGGCCCGTGCCCACGTCGGCGAGGAGCTGGTGGATGTCTTCAACTACCTGCTGGCCATCGCCAACCGCGTCGGCGTGGACCTGGAGCAGGCCTTCCGCGAGAAGAACGAGCGCAACCAGCAGCGCACCTGGACCTGATGCCCCGCCTGTCGGGAGAGGTCGGCCCGTCGGAGCCCACCCTCCCTGGTACGAGGCAGTCCACGCCGGGGATGAGCCGACGTCCCGGGTGCTCGTAACGCAGCGAGCGACTCACATACCTTCGAGCGACGGTTTCCAGGTCCGGAAGGGACGGCGTCCATGGGTGTCTTCCCCCCCAAGCTCGACACAGACGAGAAGCATGCCCCCGTCGTGGAGAGTTCGCGAGAGATGACAGGCCGGCCCCCCGCGCCGTCCTTCGAGCAGCCCGCGCCCGACGTCTCCCGCTACGTCCAGCTCCAGGCCCGGGCCGCGCTCAGCCCCCGTGTCCAGGCCCAGCTCGGATTGCAGCGGATGATGGACAGCAGCCCCCGCGTGGTGGCCCAGGCTCGGACGGCGGAAGCCCTCTCCACGCCACCAGGCCGCGCCACCGGACTGCCCGGACCGCTGAAGGCGGGCGTGGAGCGACTCTCCGGGCTCCCCATGAATGGAGTGAAGGTCCACTACGACTCCGACAAGCCCGCGCAGCTCCAGGCCCTGGCCTATACCCAGGGCTCCGACATCCACGTGGGCCCAGGGCAGGAGCGCCACCTGCCCCATGAGGCCTGGCATGTCGTGCAGCAGATGCAGGGGCGTGTGAAGGCCACCACCCAGACCCAGGGCGCCGCCATCAATGACGACGCCGGACTGGAGCGGGAGGCAGACGTCCAGGGGCGGGCCGCCACCCAACGGATGCCCATCCACGAGGGAGGCACGCGCCCCGAGCCGGGGCCGTTCCAGACGCCGCACCCCACGTCACGACCGCCCATCCAGGGCGTCCACGGACGGCCGGAGTCGGGAGGCAATCGACTCAACCTGAGGACCCTCAAGGACCGACGCCACGACGGCGAACAGCTCTACCTCTACGGCAAGACGAACACCTACTACGCCCGGGTCAGCGGCTCGGCCGAGACCGGCGACCTCCTCGTCAAGGAGGTCGAGGCCGCCGCGCTCCAGGGCGCCAAGGGCATCGGCGAGAAGCGGAAACTCTCGGAGACACGAACTCCCGTGGCGCCCGATCTGGAGGAGCAAGACGACATGCTCCTCCAGGAGGAAGAACAGAAACAGGAAGCCAGTCCGGACGAGGGCGATGAGAACGCCCCGAGAAAACGCCAGAAGCTCGACAACAACGTCGCGGGTCAGCAATTGCTCGGCCTGTCCCGAGGTCTCACCCGCTTCGCGGAGGTCGGCTTCGAGGACGCGCTGACCCAACACCTCGCGAATGACACCGAGAACATGGACATCGCCCGCCAGGCCATCCAAGACGCCTGGCAGCTCCCGAAGCCCGACGACTCGGAGCGGGTCTGGACGACGTCCAGGCGTGAGCAGACCTTCGACTTCGACCTGAACATCAAGAACGCGAACAAGCTGTACGGCGGCTCCATCAACAAGACGAAGAAGAAGCAGCAACGTCACCGCCGCCTGGAGGAGAAGGCGGTCGACACGGATGGGTTCCAGCTCGATTCGCTCTATGCCGAGTCGAGTCGGGCCCACCAGAACCGCGTGGCCTCGGGGCTGGACTCCCGTGTCGCCACGGCCTTCTCCCTGGCGACCAATGGCATCGGAGACGAAGAGCAGGCCCGGCTGTTCGTCTTCGCGGGACTGCACGCCGACAAGCAGATGAGCCTCTTCGAGGCCTTCAAGTCCGGAGGTGTCCAGACACCCCAGCAGGGCGTCCACCTCTACCGGCAGGCCGTCCCCCCCGAGGTCGTCGAGGACATGCAGTGGAGGTATCCGGACGAGCTTCAGGCGCCAGGCTTCCAGTCCGTGCTCGAGGGGCTTGTCGCCCAAGAGGACGAGAGCACCTGGGGCCCGGGCCTGGGCGCGTTCCCCAGCTTCCTCCAGGACACGACGAAGAAGCAGGTCGAAGCGCTGCGGAGCAAGGGAGGACTGGTCAGCTCGGAGGAGTCAGCCCCCCAGGTTCCCGGCGTCCTCTGGGATGAGGTCTCCGCCAGGAACCAGCGGCTCATCCTCGGCATCCAGGACAAGCAGACCTACGACAGGCTCAAGGCGCGCTTCAGGTCCGCCGGGGATGTGGCCTCGTATGTGTCCACCCTGCTCACGAAAGGCGAGGACCACGACGCGGCCAAGACCGTGGACTGGTACAAGAACCTGGCCCTGGCCCTGGTTCCACCCGAGGCGCGCCCGCGGAAGCTGCCCGGCGCGGACAAGAAGCTCGCCCCCAAGAAACGGACGACGCTGGCGGACAATGTCACGAAGGTCGCGAAGTACCTGGGCACGTATGACTTCGGACTCCCGATTGAAGACAAACAGGCCGCCGCCAATCACCTGGTGGAGTCCGACCCCACCGGGGCTCACGGCATCAGCAAGTACATCTCCGGCGACTTTGGACAGCTCAGCGACGCGCTCGACGCCCCCTGGGGCCTGGAGAACAACCAGGTGGTCCTGCGGCAGGTCCACGACGTGGTGCGAGGCGTGGAGGGGCTCCCCGTCCACGAGGGCTGGGTCTACCGCCGCGAGGAGGTAGCCGACCAGGAGGAGGACAAGAAGGTCATCGGCGAGGTCGTCTCCCCCGGGGTGCTCTGGAGCTCGTCCCTCTCTCCCAGGTTCAACACCCAGTTCGACCGCGCGGGGAAAGGCGTCATCTATGCCATCCACAGCCTGTTCACCGGCCGCGACGTCCAGCTCCTGGCGGGCCAGCTCAAATGGTTTCAACGGGAGGTCGTCTTCCCTCCCTATGCGCGCTTCGTCGTGGAGGACGTCCAACCCCATGGCAACGCCACCGTCTACACCCTGCGGGAGATCGCGCCGGATGCCCGCGTCGGCGAGTTGGACGAGCGGCCCCTCGACGTCGACGAGTCGCGCCGCGAGGACTCGGAGGTCCGCAGCTACATCGACCAACGCCACCATCAGCAGGCGGTGGAGAAGTTCCAGTCGCTGGAGCCCTGGACGCAGCAAGAGGCCGAGCACCTGGGCATCGAGGGGCTGACGACGGGCATCCACGCGCCTCGCGAGCTGTATGGCCTGCGGGGCTTCCGGCGCTGGCAGAAGTTGCTGCGCCGCTCCCTGGCGGATGAGTCACTGGCGCGCTTCTGGACCTCCGCGGGGTTGCTGGAGACCGCATCCGAACTCGCCGGAGAACCCGTGGCCCTCCGGGACAACTGGAGAGGCTGGGGACAGGACGACGACGAATACTCGCTGGCACCCGAGGGCGCCGACAATGCCACCACCCTGGGACTGCGCATCGGACGGTGGTTCGGCGCGGATGACCTGGCCGCCGGCTGGAAGGGGGCATTGAAGAACCTCCCAGCGGGCGACTACGTGGGCGCGGACACCTTCGCGCCGCTGGCCTCCGCGAAGTACCAGCAGGAGAAGCTCCGGGAGCATGGGAAGCAGAAGGCCCTCTGGATATGGCGACAGGATGTCCAGGCACTGGTCGACGCGGGGGTCCTGAAGAACGCGAAGGGACTGGTGAGCCCTGGCAAGGGAAAGGCCCAGGACTACAAGTACTCGGTGACGTATGGCATTCAATCCGCCGGGGAGCTGGAGGGGGCACTGACACACCTGCTGGACTCGACGCGCGTGGAGCTGGAGGGAGCTCTGACAAAGGCTCCCGCGGAGAGCGCGGAGGCGGTGACGCGAATCGCCGCGCGGCTCCAGCAACAGCTCGTCGCCATCCACCCCTTCGACGACGGCAACGGCCGCATCAGCCGGCTGTACATGTACAACGTCCTCAAGACCTACCTGCCTGACGACGAAGCCTATGGCAGCCTCCCCATCATCCCCGACACCGGCAAGGACCTGACCACCTCCGAGTCACAATGGGGTGACCAGCTCTGGAACGAGGTCCGCAAGGGCCGGTAACCCTCCGAGCATCTCCCTCGTCTGGAGACCTCGCGCCTCCGGACGCGAATGCGTCCCGGCGCGACGCAACGGCGTTACGACTGGACGCACCAGGTCGGCTCACCCCGAGCCCGCGCCACTACCTGACCGGGCGAGAACAGGGGAATGCGCGGTCTGGCGCATCCCTTGCTCTGCCCTTGTTGCATGAGACCCATGTATCAGTACGGTGCCGCGGACGTGCGTTATGGACAGAGCATCTCACTTGGCACGTCGAGCCCTGTCGACCTGAGCGGCAGCAGCTCCTACTCCATCGGGTTCTGGCTGAACCCGCGAGCCCCCGCCTACGACGGATTCCTGCTGCTGTCTGGCACGTCCTATTACATCGGGCAGCACGGGATGCTGCTCACCCTCAGCATCCCGGGCATGAGCACGCCGCAGCGCTCTGAAATCGAGCTGCTGCAGAACCAATGGCAGTACGTCCTGCTCGTCTTCGAGACCCAAGGCACCAACCAGGGCACCTACTCGTTGTCGGTGAATGGCACGCCGTTCATCGAAGGCACCCTCTCCCGGGTCACCGCGACCAACAGCCTGTTCAGCCTGGGCCACACGTCGGACGCGCAGTTCATCAATGTCGCGTTCTGGTCCACGGCGCTGCCCGAGGGTGAGCGCCTCCCCCTGTGGGACATCCCCTCGCCGAGCACGAACCTCGCCGCGTGTTACAGCTTCGCGGATGGCTCCAGCAATGACGTCTCCGGCCAGAACCGGAACGCGGCCACCTTCACGGGCGGCGCGCAGGTCGTGATGGTCGCCCCGGCGCTGCGGTTGCTCAACACGGGAGTCCAACCGTCTCCTCGCGACGCGCTCACGGTGGTGGCGGACGGAGACCCCTTCAGCGTGCAGGCCTGGTTCAACTGCGACGCGCCCTCCGAGTTCCAGGCGGCGTCCCGGACCCTGTTCTCGTGCAGGGACCGCGACACCGGCTACGGCTTCTCGTTGGGGGTGATGTGGAACGGCGGTGGGTTCAACCTCGAGCTCAAACAGGACACGGCGGGGGGCTCCAGCGGCTGGGGGGACAGCATCCAACTGCCCCCGGGCTCCTGGCATCACCTGGCGGCCACGTATGACGGGACCATGGTCTACATCTACCTCGATGGGACCCTGACCTTGACCATCGTGTGCACCATGCCGGTGCTCGCGAACCCGGTATGGATGTTCGGCGCCACGTACACCCCTGATACCGCGGGGTCCGCCGAAAACGAACTCCAGGGCTACCTCCAGGCGGCGGCGCTCTGGTCCCGCGTGATTTCAGCCAACGAAGTCCAGCAGTACATGTCGGAAGACCCCTCCGACTCCGACGGCTGCGTCGCGTTCTATGCCTGGAGCAGCCTCATGCTCGCCAACCAGGTGACAGGCAATCCGCCGGTGCTCCTCAACACGGCCTTTCCCGCCACCGTGGTCACCCCGCCGTCCGAGTCGCCGCCCCCGTCCGGAGGCTCCTATACCCAGGTGGAGATGGTGCAGCCCTCGGCGCGGCTGGAGCCCGCCGTCCGCTGGTCCCCGGACGAGGTGCCCTACCCCGCCAACAGCCCGCTTCCGCCCGACCAGGTCGAAGCCATCATCGCCGCCTATGAGCCGGTGCTCGCCTCCGTTCCTGGAGCGATGAAGGACCGCCTGCGCTCCCTGTTCCGCAACAACCTCTACCTCGGCCTGGCGAAAGGCAACGGCCCCGGAGGCATGCCGGTGGGCTCCATCGCCGGAAAGGTGGAGGGCGCCGCGTACGTCTTCTACCACCACACCGCCCAGGGGCCCGTGGAGTGCGGACGGATGGAGTTGACCGTCAACACGGAGTGCGTCGGCTGGGTCATCTCCGTGGCCGCGACTTCGCTCTGCCTGCTTCTGACGGTGGTGGGGCTGGGGTTCTCGGCGACCAGGGCCGTCTCCTCCTTGAGCAAGGTCATCGGAGAGAGCACGGCGCTGCTCAAGGATATCGGCGAAGCGGCCAAGGGCGCCACCAGCGGCAGCACCGTCATCAAGGTCATCAAGGCGCTCTACGTCGCGGGGACGCTTGGCAAGGTGGTGGGTGACATGTTGACCGGAAACTGGGTCTCCATCGCCCTCAACTGCGCGTCGCTCATCCTCATGGTCGTGGGCCTCTTCACCACCGGGGGCGCCTACCTCGCCGTCGTGCTGGCGCAGCTCGTCATCAACATCGCCGTCCTCATCGCCGTCATCGCGCAGAAGCCGAGCAACTGCTGCTGAGCCTTGATGAAACCCGGGCATGGGTCATTCATGCCCGGTTGACGCCGTGTGCGACGTCTCTGCTACACGGCGTGCATGCCCCTGAACCCAAGACATCTCGCGGGAAGGCTGTCATCCGCCTTCCTGCTCCTGCTGATACTCCATATCGCCTGTGACACGGCGCCCGCGGCGCCGGCGGTTTTGGCCCCCGGGGCTGTCGGCACACAGCAGGCGCCGCTGGACCCGCCCACCTGGTTCACGGATGTGGCCATGGTGGGCACCAGCGCTTGCTCCACCGGCCTCAACAACTACGGCGTCATCGACAACTGTTACAACGTGGAGAACCCGCAGCGGCCGAGCATCTTCCGGGAGCTGTCCCCCGCGTGGCGGCCCTATCGCTCCACCTATGCGTCGCCACTGACGCTGCGCCCGGCCGCGCTCTCCGGGGTGATGCAGCCCTTTCCGCCGAACGAGTACGACAACGGGTGGTCCACGCCCCGGATGCCGGAGAATGGCGACGCGGCGAATGCCATCCAGGTGCTGCCTTTCAACCGAGGCACCAACGACGGCCGCCTCTTCGTGCGCGGCGGCTGCCGTGGCTGCGCGGAAGGCTCCATCCTGTACTCGTTCCGTCCGGAGACGCTGGGCCAGGACTTCCGCTACGACTTCGCCAGCAAGGGCATCCGGTACGTGCAACCTCCGCACACGGTGGGCCTGCACCCCTTCACCTATTTCAACCCCATGGCCACCGGACTCACGGCGAAGAACAACGGTGACTTTCCCGACGCGCTCCACAGCACCACCTGTGAGAACTCGATGTCCGCCCAGCTCCAGGGCAGCCATGGGCGCAACCCCGTGGCGTGCACGGCCCGCTATGACGTGAGCACCGCCCCCGTCCCAGGCGACTGTTATGAGATGTCGCTCGTCTACGGAATGGTCGCCTCCGACGGCAAACGCTGGGAGCTTCGCTCGGTGGACCTCACCGTCTTCGTGCGCACGCCGAAGTCCACGGATGCGGGCAAGCCCGTCGACGGGGCGGGCACCGCGGGCTGGGGCCTCTGGGTCTACCCTCGCAACCCGGAGGGCGAGGTGAAGTCCCTGCCCACCTGGAACCTGCCGCCGTACCGCCCCTTCAACATCCATGACTCGCCATGGGGCGACATGAGCGCGGGCTCCACGTACAGCGTTCCCGGCACGCCGGACACCATCGACTGGCGGCGCCTGTTCACCGCCAACCCTGGCTTCCAGTGCTACATCGCGGTGCCGGTGTGGCCGCTCCCCACGCCCGTCTACGTGCGCAACACGTCCGCCTCCGCGCCCAAGTGGTGCCAGTTCTTCGACCGGCAGAGCTACCGCTCCTCGTTCCAGGTCGAGGACGACGAGGACGGCGTCATCGGCAACGGTGGGACGTGGAATGGCGTGACGGGCTGGGGCACGAACGAGCGGCCCTATGCGTTGTTCGAGCCCGCGACGAGCGGTGACGGACGGCTGTTCGTCGTCAACATGAATGGCCTGTACTACGCGGCCTCCGACGACGTGTGTCGCGCCTCGAGCTGGGGGCACTTCAAGCCCATCAGCATGATGCCCATGGACCCGCTGGTGAACAGCCGCTACGAGCTGGCGAAGTCCCAGGTGGTCAACGGCCGGCCGCAGCCCTTCCGGGACACGCTGGGCAATGCCATGCCCTTCGGCGTGCGAAACCAGTGGGCCTACCCGTGGTTGGACCGCGAGGGGAAGAACCTGTTCTTCGCCGCGAAGAACAATCCCCATGACGGCTACTACGCGCGGCAGGTGCTGCGCGAGGACCGCTACAGCACCATCTCCCAGACGGATGTCACCTGGGGCCCGCCGTCGGATGCGACCCGAGCGACCTTCAATCCGGACCGGGCGCCCGCGCAGGCCGTCAGCGTGCTCGGCGCGTGGACTCGCGGCAAGGCGGTCATCCTCGACAACGGGCTGAGCATCACCGACCTGGCGGGCCACACCGACGACCAGTACCAGCGAACCTATGATCTGCGCCTGTACTCGGGCGCGGACGTGTCACTGACGCCCCGGGGAAGCTCCCAGATCTTCTCCTTCGAGAACCAGCTCAACCACTTCGACGGGATGCGGCCCACCCTGCCCTTCGACGTGGTGTGGAACGTCCAGTCGAACACGCAGCGCAACACCGAGGTGGCCTTCGACGACTACCTCAACAAGCGCGCCTTCGTCGTCGCGCACATGAACGCGGCCATGCGCATGGACGTGTCTCCGTATGGGCCCTGGCGCGCGGAGACCTTCGCCCAGGACGGCTTCATGCCCGTCAAGGACGCCTGGGCCTATGTGCGCGGCGGCCAGCTCGCCGACTTCCGCTTCAAGCGCAACCCGCTGGCGCAGAACGCCGCCACGGGCAGCCCGCTGCTCGGCACGGATGGACCGCAGGCCCCCACCTCCGTGCGCCTGCGCGGCGGCGCGCGCATCGAGCCCGTGGCCCTGGGCGGCGTCAGCGGCAAGGGTGTCTGGCTGGATGGCCTGAATGACCTCATGGACATGGGCTATCCGGTCAACGGCGCCCAGCGTGACTGGCTGCTCGGCATCTGGCTCGACTCACGTCAGGACAACGTGCTCAGGCCCGGCGCGACGCTCGTGCGGAGCCTGCCACGCACCCTCTTCTACTTCTCCGACAACTCGTGGGTCGGGCTGGTCCAGGTGAAGGACAACACCGGCAATGTCTGGCACGAGCTCTCCGTGTACAACGGCGCGACGGGCGCTTCGTACACCGTCAACCTGGGCTCGTTGGTGCAGGCGGGGCGCTACTTCCACTTCGGCATGAAGATTCACACCGTCGGAGGCCAGCGGACCCTGGCGTTCTACATCGATGGGACGTGGCACTCGACGCTGACCGTCGCGCCGGGGGACGTGGGCTTCGACCCGATGTTCAACTCGATGAATGGTTGGACGTGGATGACGGTGAGCGACCCGGGACCGGCCTTCGTACCGGGCCAGATGCGGCTGCCCTTCTTCGGCTGGGTGGATGAGCTGCGCATCTACGCCCTGGCACCGGGCGACGCGCAGCGGCCCTGGACCGAGGAGCTCGTCTGCAACCAGGCGCTCGGCACGACGGTGGACCTGTCGCGGCGGGAGCCCGAGCCGTGGACTCCGACGCTGGAAGCGCTGCGCTCTCGGGCGGCGCTGTATCCCGGGATGCGGCGGTCCATCTGCGAGCAGATGCGGCTGGGCACCTACTCGGAGCCGCTCGACTACCCGGCCCAATACGGAGAGCACCTCTGCATCGACCGGGTGCACAAGAATCCGCACCCCACTCCCGGCCTCGCCGCGCGGTGCATGCGCGCCGGGATGCTGGCCATGCCCGCGCTCCATTCGGCGATGCCCCGCCCGGACACGAGCGGCAACGCCTTCTGCCTCTCATGCCACACGGGGACGGCCACCCTCCCAGGGCTGCGTCTGGGTGCGCTGACGGCGGGGACGGGGCCGCGGTTCCAGGACAGACGGCGCCAGCCGATGAATGTCCCGGCGGTCATGGGCGGCGTCGTCCCGCCCTGGCTGACCACGGGCATCAACCAGCCAGACGGAACACGCACGCTGGACCAGCACTTCGACCACTTCCCGGCACCCTGACGTCGGTGAAGACAGACGCCCCCGCCCTGGCTCTACGTCAGGGCGGGGCGCCCTCACTCCATCAGGGGCCCTGGGGGAGCCGACCCGTCTTCAGGCTGTTCTGGTAATCCACCTGCCACTTCGAAGGGAGCCGCGCGAGCAACTCCGCCGTCACAGCCGCGCGGTCCTTGAACTCGTAGGCGCGCTGCATGCTCACGTCGCCGACCAGGAAGCCGTTGGCATACAGCGTGCTGCCCTTGGCTTCGCGGCGCTCGTTGAGCGAGGTCCGGTCCAGCTTCAGGTTGTGCACCGCGCCCTTGAACATCTCGCGGTCCGCCTTCACCAGCGTGGAGACACCCGAATCAGTGACGACGCGGTTGCCGACCTTCAGCTCCTCCGCCCACACCACCCCTTGGTCCGGCGTCATCACCGGGTGCGTGCCCGTGAGGAGCAGGTCATGGCCCGCTTCGTCGCGGAGGTGGACCATCGGGATGCTCTCGGTGCCCACCGTCGTATCCGCCACGCGCAGCGCCTGGCCAGAGCCATCCGTCACCACGCGGGTGCCCTTGGCGATGCTCTCGATGGGGGCGCTCTTGCCACCCGCGAGCTTCACCTGGGTGCCTTCCGCCAGGCAGCTGTAGGAGATTTGAATCTTCGGCACGCACGCCATGCCCGGCGTGAAGGTGGGCGACGAGGAGAACTGCTTGACGACCCGCGTCGGCCTCCCCCCTCGGTTCATCGTCACGTCGATGCTCATGAACAGGTCCACGTCCTCGTAGGGCCTGAAGAGGATGCCGGTGAAGACGCCCTGGTTCTGGGGAATGGACCACCGCACCTGTCGTGGGTCCGCGGGGTTGATCTGCAGCCAGCTGAAGAAGGTGCCAAAGGCCATCTGCCGAGGCCCACCGCTCTCCTCGACGAGCTTGGCGTACGTGTCCACCGTGTTGTTGATGCTGGTCACCGGGAAGGGGAAGGTCATCGTTCCCTGGAGGGGAATCTGGACCTGCTGGATAGCGACCATCGGGTAGTCGCAGTCCCCGTTGTTGCGCTGCAGGCAGATGGTGACGATGTTGTCCGGCCTCGCGACGGGCGCCAGGTCCTGAGGATGGATGATTTCACATCCCGGGGACGGAGCGACGGTGAGGGACTTGAAGACGACCTGCTCCTCACCGTTGAACGAGACGATGCTCGCGGAGTCCACGAAGAGCAGCGCGTTCGGGTCCGCCGGGAGCACTCCGGTGGCGCGGGCCCACAGCTTGCGGCCATCAGCATAGACCTCGCCCCATCCATAGTCGGACACCTGTTGCTTCTGGAATTCATCCCAGACCACCACGTCCAGGAAGCTGTAGTCCGCCCCACCCTGGACGGTGGAGAACGCGGTCGCCTCGAACGTCCTCCCGTCCGGCCCGACGATGACCTTGCCAATCATGTGGTCCTTCGGCACCTCCGGGGCGGCCTGGGCGCTCACGCCGTGCTTGCGCGCGGCGTGACGCTCCCGCACGGATTGGAGCATGGCGAAGAACTGCGGATACTTCTCCGGCGTCTTGCCCGCCGCCGCCACGCGGGAGCGGAGGAAGCGGTACTGGGCCTCATCGGACAGGTCCAGCGCGACGACGCCATCATGCTTCGCCGCCAGCTCGCGCACGTAGGTCAGGTCCCCGGGGCGCAGCTCGTTCGAGCTCGGCATGTCGGTGCGACTCTGTCCTGACGCCTGCGGACTCTCCTTCTGGCATCCGGCCAGGGCGAGCCCCAGGGTGAGCAACAACGACAAGGGAGCGGCATGTCTGCGAAGACGTGATGACATGGTCTACCTCCGGGATGGATGGGTGACTGGAAAACAGATACCAAGATTTGGAATCCATCAAAATCCGGACAACCCCCGCAAGTTCCCAAACCGGACAAAGACACCACAAACAATCACAGACAGACAGAGTCCTGGTGGAATCCCACGAGCTGACATGGGGGTTTCCACGGGGTCTGCATCGACATGTGCGGCCCGACACGCCCCGCACCGCGACACTTCACAGGAAGTGGCCGACCAGTGAGTTGAAGTTCACCACGAAGTAGATCAGCGGAACGATGTTCCCCAGGACCAGGGTCGGCGCCAGCCAGACCAGTGCCAGAAGGACCGAGCCTTCGTTGAGATACACGAAGAAGTTGAACAAGAAGAGCCCCAGATAGAGGTCCATCGTCACCTGACGGCCCCATCTCAACGCGAGGACGCGCTTCAGGGACGTCCAGAACGACTCTGTCCGACTCGCGTGAACGGTGTAGCCGGAGAACAGGATCAGCAGTGCGAGCGCGAGCCAACGAATCCTCTCCATCGAGTTTTTGTACTTCGAAATCCCGCGGGCGGCCAGCAGCGGAATGGGATGCCTCTCGGGTGGACGGAAGGCCGCGTCCAGGGCTTGATGGAGGCTCAACGCCGGGGTCTCCGCCCATGTCCGCTGAAATGCCAACCGATGTCCGCACGCTCCTGGACCAGCTCCGCACCCTGCATTCCCGGATGCCGGTCCATCAGTTCGCCCCACTGACGGGACGCACGGCCGAGGGGGATGCGCTGCTCTATGGCGTGACGGGCTATGCGGACGAGACGCTGTTCCTCTATGGGTACTGCGTGGGGAAGACCGAGTACTGCTTCCTCTACGACTCGCCGTGGGACGATCTACACCGGGGCATGTTCGGGGGTTTTCGTGAGTGGTACGACGACCTCGTGATGCCCCGCGCCTTCCGGATGCGATACAGCATCTCGGAGCCCAAGCAACACGAGGTACTCGACCCGCTGCTCCAGCCGATGATGGAGCGACCGCCCCGCTACCTGGGGACGCGCGCCGCCGTGCTCCACCCGCTCACGGCGACCGCGGAAGAGGTCCTCCGAGACATCGACCGCTGGGACGAGCGACTGCGCTACCTGCGTCGTGCCCAGTCCCTGGTGCCCCAGGATGCGTCCCAGGTGGAGGGGTGGACCCCCGCGGTGGCCCGGTTTGGGGGGCT
>NZ_JABXEM010000059.1:0-44196 GCF_013372595.1 Myxococcus sp. AM011 | reverse complement strand
GGTGGTGGAGGCGATGGGGGAGGGCGTGACGGGCTTCGAGCCTGGGGACGCGGTGGTGCTCAGCTACTACTCCTGCCGAGTCTGTGGCACGTGTGAGCGGGGGCATCCCGCCTACTGTGAGCGCGGGTATGCGGGGAACTTCTCCGGCGCGCGGCCGGATGGCTCCTTCCCCATGCGGTGGCGCGGTGCGCCCATCCGCTCGGGGTTCTTCCACCAGTCCTCATTCGCCACCCACGTGCTGGCGCACCAACACAACGCGGTGAAGGTGGACCGGAAGGCGCCGCTCGAGCTGCTCGCGCCGCTGGGCTGTGGATTCCAGACGGGCGCTGGGGCGGTGCTGGAGGCGTTCAAGCTCCAAGCAGGACAGCAGCTCGCCGTCTTCGGCGTGGGCGCGGTGGGGCTCGCGGCGGTCATGGCGGCGCGGGTCGCAGGCGCGGCGAGCATCCTCGCGGTGGACCTGGACGCGGGCCGGCTGGAGCTGGCGCGCGAGCTGGGCGCCACCGACACGTACCTGGCGGCGGAGCCCGAGCTGACGAAGACGATGCTCAAGCGCACCCGGGGCGGGGTGGACTTCGCGCTGGAGTGTGTCGGCATTCCTCAGGTGCTGCGCCAGGCGTTCGAGGTGACGCGCCCCTTGGGCACGTGCGGCCTCCTGGGCCTTCCCAGCCCCGAGGCGTCGGAAGTGACGCTCTCGATGACCCGGCTGCTCTACGGCAAGCGGCTGGTGGGCATCATCGAAGGGGACGCGGACCCGAAGACCTTCATCCCCCGGATGGTGGCATTGCACGCGGAGGGGCGGTTCCCGCTGGAGAAGCTGAGCCGCTCCTACGACTTCGAGGCCATCAACGACGCGGTTCACGACATGGAAGCGCGCACGGTCATCAAGCCCGTGCTGCGCATGCACGGAGGAAGCACGCGATGACCTTCGATGAAGCGGTGAGCGCGGGGCGACTGGAAGCGCAAGCGGCGCTCGCGTTGTTCGACAGCCTGCCCACGGTGGAGCTGGAGTTCATGCGTGGCACCTGGAAGGGCAGTGAGCTCCTCACGGGGCACCCGATGGATGGGATGCTCGGCGCGACGGGCTGGTACGGCAAGCGGTTCATCGACGACGAGAGCGTGCACCCGCTGCTGTTCTACACGGAGGACGGTGCGTCGGTGTTTCCAGTCGACCCGAGGAAGTGGCCGTCGCCGGCGATTCGCGGCCTCGTGGGGCCGCATCGGGCGGACGTGGAGACCGGGAAGTTCAAGGCGCGCCTGCGCCTGACGGTGTACCGGGGCCAGGTCAGCGCGACGATGATCTACGACGACTGGCCCACCCATGACGTGTTCAGGAAGGTGGACGCGAACACGGTGCTGGGACTGATGGACGCCCGGGGGATGGCCGCGCCGTACTTCTTCGTGCTGCGGCGGGACGACAAATAGGGCGCCCCGGATTTTCGCTCGCCCCGGCCCCCGCCGAGCGGAGGGCCGGGACGCGAGAGCGTCTGTCATCAGGTTGGCTGGCTCAATGGCAGCCAGAGACAAGGTCAGTCGCTAGGGCACCTTCGAGGCCGCGAGGACGAAGCGCGCGTAGCCCAGCTCCGCCACGTTCTTCATCAATTCGAGCGAGGCCCAGCCGACGATGTCGCCGAAGGGTTTGCCCTGAAGCGGCCAGAGGGTTCGCTCCGTGGAGCGCAGGTCCTCGTCGCCGAGCCGTTCAATGTGTCCCCGCCATTCGCCGTGCAGCCGCGCAATCCAGGCGCGGACCTCGTCGGCGGTGCCGGGCCAGTACACGGCCTCCCGCGTCAGCGTCGCATCACCGAACGAGTGGTTGAGCACCATGGACCACCAGAAGCCCAGGTGCCACGTCAGCCACGCCACGCTCGCGGGCCCCAGGTCATAGCCCTCGTGCTCGGGCCACTCCGCGCGCCACCGTCCGTCCGCGCCTTGCTGAACGTGGAGGCCCACCCGGCCCGGGCGGCGCAGGCATTCCTCCGTGGTCAATCCCTCGAGATGGTACTGGGCGAGCGCCCACGCGATATCGAGCTGCCCGAGGAGTGTGTCCCTGACGGGATGGGTCATGGGCCGCAAGCCAGGAGGCTTCCTCGGGTGACGTCCATGGCGCTTGCGCGGCCTGCGGCGCAGGGCTCCGCCTGAGGTTAGACTGCCCCCAATGAACTCCAGCCCGCCCAGCCGCTCGGCCGCCATCGTCGTGGCGGAGCTGGGGCCCACGAACACGGGGAAGACCCACCGGGCCATCGAGCGGATGCTCGAACACGACTCGGGGATGATGGGGTTGCCGCTGCGCCTGCTCGCCCGTGAGGTCTACGACCGGGTGACCGCCCGGGTAGGCGAGGGGCGGGTGGCCTTGATGACAGGCGAGGAGAAGCGGCTGCCTCCGCGCCCCGACTACTGGATTTGCACCGTCGAGGCGATGCCGCTGGACCGCAAGGTCGACTTCCTCGCCGTGGATGAAATCCAGCTCGCCGCCCACCGTGAGCGGGGACATGTCTTCACCGACCGGCTGCTTCATGCGCGCGGACGCAAGGAGACCTGGTTCCTCGGCGCGGACACGATGCGGCCGATGCTCCAGTCGCTCATCCCCCACGCGTCGGTGAAGCGCGCCACCCGCCTGTCGCAGCTCCGCTATGCCGGGCGCCGCTCCCTGAAGAGCCTGCCGCCGCGCTCGGCCGTCGTCGCCTTCTCCGCGGACCGCGTGTATGAGCTGGCCGAATCGCTCCGCCGGCTGCGCGGCGGCGTGGCCGTGGTGCTGGGCGCGCTCTCGCCCCGGACCCGCAATGCCCAGGTGGCGATGTATCAATCTGGCGAAGTGCAATACCTGGTGGCCACGGATGCCATTGGCATGGGGTTGAACCTGGACCTCAACCACGTGGCCTTCGCCGCGCTGTCCAAGTACGACGGCGCCGAGCAGCGAGACCTCTTCTCGGATGAGCTGGCCCAAATCGCCGGCCGCGCGGGTCGTCACCTGAACGACGGCAGCTTCGGCACGCTGAACACGCTGCCGGAGCTGTCTCCCCGGGTGGTCACCGCCATCGAGTCCCATCAGTTCCCCGCGGTGCGCAGCCTCATCTGGCGCAACGCCGAGCTGGACTTCGAAAGCCCCGAGGCCCTGCTCGACTCGCTGTGCCGGGCGCCCCGCCACAATGCCTTCATCCGGGTGGAGCGCGCGGATGACTTCGACGCGCTCAAGGACCTCTCCCAGATTCCCGCCGTCCGAGATTTGGTGACGGACCGGGCGGCCGTCGAACTGCTGTGGCAGGTCTGCCAGATTCCCGACTTCCGCAAGGGCCTGTTCGGGCAGCACGTCGGCCTGCTGCGGGAGACGTTCCTCCAGCTCTCCGCCGGAGACGGGACGTTGGACCCGACGTGGCTCGGCAAGCAGGTGTCGCCGCTCGACGACGTGTCGGGAGACCTCCACACGTTGATGGACCGGCTGGCCGCCATCCGCATCTGGACGTACATCAGTCAGCGCTCGTCCTGGCTGCATGACGCCGAGCAGTGGCAGGAGCGCACGCGCCACATCGAGGACGCGCTGGGGGACGCGCTGCATGAGCGCCTCGTCGAGCGCTTCGTGCAGCGGGCCGCGCGCAGGAGCGCCCGTCGCTTCGTGCGGGCCACGACGACGCCCGGGGCGAGCGGCTCCGACAGTCCCTTCGCCAAGCTGGGGCTGCTGTTGGGCGAGGTGTCGGGCGCGGACGGTGGGGCGATGACGGAGGAGCAGTTCGTCCAGCGCGTCGTCGACGCCACGCACGAGACGTTCGAGGTGGATGCGCTGGGCGGCATCTCCTTCGAGGGGCAGCCCCTGGCGCGACTGGTGCGTGGCACGGACCGTCGCTCGCCGCAGCTCGCGCTGGCGGAGCCGGAGGTCTGGACGGGCGGCGCGCGACGGCGGCTCGAACGACGGCTGCAGGCGTTGGCGCGAGATCTGGTCACCGAGGCGATGGGAGGCTTTCCCGCCGAGTCGCTCACCGGCGCCGGGCGCTCTCCCGTGACGCGGGGCCTCTCCTACCGCCTGGCGGAGGGGGTGGGGGTGATTACCCGGGCGGAGGCCTGGGAGCAGTGGGGCCTGATGGATGAGGAGTCGAAAGAGCGCCTGAGGTCGCTGGGCGTCCGCGAGGGCCGCCGCTACTTCTACGTGGTCGACGCGCTCGCCCCACCAGCGATGGAGCGACGCAGCATGCTGACGGCGCTGTTCCTCCAGAAGCCCCTGCCCAAGGGCGTGCCGCGAGACGTCACGCTGGAGGCCGCCGCATTCGGACCACGGGAGGCGCGAGCCTTCGGGTACGAGGTACTGGGCTCCGTGGCGCTGCGAATCGATGTCGTCGAGCGGCTCTGCGAAGCACTGCGTCATCCGCAGGGCGGGCCCCGGGCGCAGGCGCTCTTCCAGGAGCTGCGGCTGGACGCAGGCGCGCGTGCCGCGGTCCTCCGGGAGCTGGGGGGCGCAGCGGGCCCAGGCGCCGCGCAGAAGCGACGTCGTCGGCGACGGCGAGGCAACAAGCCCCCCTCCCACGGACAGCCCGCGCATGCGGGTTCGCATCCCTCGCCCCGAGGCAGTGGCCCCGGAGCGCGAGGAGCCCAGGGCGGACCCAAGCCGGAGTGAGGGTGGCCTGGAACTTGTACAGGGCCTTCCACGGTTGGGCCGGGTCTCGTGGAAGGATTCGAAATGAAGGCGTTATTCGCAGGGGGGCTGCTGGTGGCCGGGAGTGCATGGGCGCAGGAGGCACCGCGTCCCCCGGACATGGAGCTGGGTGTGAGCGTGGGCGCGGCGTTCAGTGGCAAGGACGTGGAGGGGGAGTCGCATCGCGGCGTGGGCGCGCGGCTGCACCTGCTCAAGCACCTGGGCCGCTACTTCTCCGTGGGGCCGGAGGCCGCCATCTACGCGAAGGCGGGCTCCGAGATGGATGTGACGTTCGACGGCGGGCAGCACTCCTACAACCTGGTGAACAAGCCCCTGTTCCAGGTCGGTGGGCTGGCGCGACTGGGCATCGACCTTGGCGGCTTCCGGCCCGCGGCCCTGTTCGGCGTGAGCTACAACCATGGCTCCGTCGTCAACCTGGGCTACTCCGTGGGCGCCGAGCTGGAAGTGCGCCCCGTGGAGTGGCTGCCGCTGTCCGCCGACGTGCGGGTCCACCGGAACCTCTACAACTACACTCGCGAAACGGACGAGCAGCAGCAGTACGTCACGCTGGGCGTCGGCTGGCGCATGCGCTGGTAGCGCCTCGCTGAAGCCCACGGCTCCCGAGGGCCTCGGGAGCGGTGAAAATCGTGGGGTGCCTGACACTCCTGTCGCGAATCTCAGACAGGGGTGTCAGCGCGAAGGAGGCCCGGCCTCGGCGGTGGCGGAGGTTCGACGAAGTGCTGGGAGGATCTTCGCGGCGAAGGCGTCGATGAACGGCTCCTGCCAGCGATTGACGTTGTGCAGGTACAGGTGGCTGAACCCCAGCTCGACGTCCCGGGCCAGCCAGTCCACGTGTCGCTGGAGGCTCGAGGACACGCGCACATGGCCCTCCAGGTCCTTGGGTTGGACCGTGCGCGCCAGCTCCTCGAAATGGGAGGGGCGGCGCAGGTCCGTGAGCACGGAGCTGGCGAAGATGTTCGGCGCCCACTGCTCCATCGCGCCCTGGAGCGCGGCCCGCTCGCCCTCGGCCCAGGAGAGCTGCACCTTGAGGAACATCGGCTTGCCTTCACCGCTGCCGCGGCGAAAGGCCTCCACCCTCTTCCGCAGCTCGTCCGGAGGCTTGCTCACGGTGATGAGACCATCCGCCCAGCTCCCCACCCACTCCGCCGTGTGCGGAGTGATGGCCGCGCCCACCAGCAGGGGAGGTCGGGCCGGCCGTGAGTAGAGCTTCGCTTCCTCCACGCGGACGAGCCCCCGGTGCGTCACCGTCTCCCCCCGGAAGAGGGCGCGCATCACCTCCACGCACTCCCGCAGCCGCGCGTTGCGCAGGTCCTTGGCCGGCCAGGGCTCTCCTGTCACGCCTTCGTTGACCAACTGTCCGCTGCGCAGCGCCGCCCAGGCGCTGCAGATGGTCTTCAACTTCGCCGCCAACCAGAACTTCTTCCTCTCGCTGGTGACGGAGGACGCGACGCCGCTGTCGGAGGCACTGCGTTCCTCGCCTTGGCTGCCCCACCTGGCGCAGTGGGCGAACTTCCTGCGCAACCACGACGAGCTGGACCTGGGACGGCTGCCCGCGGCGGCGCGAAAGCGCGTGTTCGCGGAGCTGGGCCCGGAGCCGAAGATGCAGCTCTATGGCCGGGGGCTGCGCAGGCGGCTGGCTCCCATGCTCGCGGGGGACCGACGCCGGCTGGAGTTGTCCTTCAGCCTGATGCTCTCGCTGCCCGGCACGCCGGTGCTCTGGTACGGGGACGAGCTGGGCATGGGGGAGGACCTGCCCCTGCATGAGCGGCAGAGCGTGCGCACGCCCATGCAGTGGTCAGACGAGCCCCACGGAGGTTTCACCCGGGCGCCCGAGCCCTTCCGGCCGGTGGTGTCCAAGGCGCCCTTCGGTTTTCCCCAGGTGAATGTCGAGCACCAGCGCGGGGACCCCACTTCACTGCTCAACTGGATGGAGCGCATGGTGCGCATGCGCAAGGAGTGCCCGGAGCTGGGCTGGGGCGAGTGGAAGCTCTTGCGCGTGAAGCCACCGAACGTCCTCGCGCTGCGCTACGACTGGAAGGACGAGACGCTGGTGGTGCTGCACAACCTGTCTGGCAAGGCCTGTGAGGTGGGCTTCTCTCCCGGCGGACCTCCGGCGAGGCTGGTGCATCTGCTGTCGGAGGCGCACTCCACGCCGGGCAAGGCGGGACGGCACCGGGTGACGCTGGAGGGGTATGGCTATCGGTGGTTCCGCATGGAGCCCCTCGCCACGGGGTGAGCGCGCATACCGGCCTGGGACGGCGCCGCGCTAAGGTGCCGCCCATGCTGACGGGTGTTGGGACGAGGATTCTCGCGGGAGTCGGAGTCGCGGGCGCGGTGGGCTTCCTCCTCGTGCTGGACACGGGGCGCCCCGAGCTCCGGCTCGTCACCAAGGCGCTGCCCATGCTTTGCCTGCTGCTGTGGCAGTGGCCGCCTCGGGAGCGGTATGCCTGGTGGGTGTTCGCCGGGTTGGGGTTGTCGCTCTCGGGCGACGTGCTGCTGGAGGGAGGGCCAGGGATGTTCCTTCCCGGGCTGGGCGCCTTCCTGCTGGCCCATGTGAGCTACATCGCCGCGTACCTCACCGTGACGCGCGGGCTCCAGGCGGTGAGGGCGCTTCCCTTCCTGCTGCTGGCCATGAGCGCCAGCGTGCTCCTGTGGCCGAGCCTGGGCGCCATGGCGCTTCCGGTGACGGCCTACGTCGTCGTCATCTGCACGATGTCCTGGCGTGCGACGGCGTTGCTGGGAGCCTCTGGCCTGTCCCACTTCGAGCAGCGGGCCGCGTTCGCCGGTGCGCTGTTGTTCGCCGCGAGTGACGGGCTGCTCGCCATCAAGCTCTTCGTGCGCCCCCTGCCGGGCGCCAGCTACGCCATCATGCTGTTGTACTGGGCCGCGCAGCTCAGCATCGCCCTCTCCGCGCGGGGGCCGCGCACCGAGTCCGTGAGCGCGGCGCACCCCCTGGCTTCGTGAAAGTGGGCGTGCTCCGGTTCGATGGACAGGTTGACTGCGCCGCTGCTCTTTCGAACTCGGCCCGGGCCCCGGGCGAAGGCTCAGTACGGCTTCTTCCGGGTGTAGTTCTCGCCCAGGCGACAGATGCTCTCGAACATCGCGTGAGTCTTGCGCTGGGTGAGGATGACGATGGCCAGCTCCTGCTCCGTCAAGGGCCGGCCCTCGGCCTTGGCCGTCGCTTCGATGGTGTCCAGGAGCCCGTAGAGCGCGAAGACCTTGTTGTCGCCGGTGAAGATCTCCCGGCGCACGGCCTCGGTCTGCTGGATGAACTCGTCCTCGCTCACATACTCGGAGTCGTCTGCGAACATACACTTGTGCATGTAGTCCAGCCCGGGGATGAACAGGCCCGTGACCCAGTCCAGCTTGAGGACCTCGAGGCCCCCGTTCTCGAGCGGCACCCACTTCACGGTGCGGCTGCCGACGATGTAGTACCGCGTCGAGTCGTACCGCCTCTCCGAGTCCGTCATGTCACCCCTCGTCGGGTTCCAGCCTCTCATGTCGGGGCGGCGGGGAGGTCGTCCCCGCCCACCGCGCCTCGAGATGCTCGCGCAGAGGATGCAGGCGCTCTGGCTGGAGCCGTCCTCGCTGGCGAGCTGCTGCTCCGCGGCGCGGCCACCCCGGGCTCCTTGGTGAACCCGATGTTGAACTGATTGAGCACGGGCCCCGGTTTGCCGTCAAGAATGGCGGGCTCGTAGCTCCACGTCGTCAGCGTGCGGAGGACGCCGTCCTCCAGGCCCGACAGCCCCTGGAGCGACTTGCGGTGGGTGACGTTGCCCTCGGCAAGGACTCAGGCAAGTCACCGGGAGCGGGCGCCTCATCCGGAGGCGCCCGCTGGCAAGGTCAGTGGCGGGTTTCCTTGGGCGCGCTGAACGCGAGCAGGAAATCGATGAGCAGCCGCGTGCCGTAGCCCGTCGCCCCCTTGGAGCGCCAGCCCTTGTCGCTCTCGACTCGCGACGTCCCCGCCATGTCGATGTGCGCCCAGGGGATGCCGTTGACGAACTCCTCCAGGAACAGGCCCGCGGTGATTTGACCCGCGTTCACCCCACCGATGTTCTTGAGGTCGGCGACCTCCGAATCGAGCTCCGAGCGCAGGCGCTTGTCGAGCGGGAACTGCCACACCGTCTCGTCGGACTTCTCGGCCGCCGCGCGCACCTGGTCGACGATGCCCTGGTGGTTGCCCATGACTCCGGCGTTGTCGTTGCCCAGCGCGCGCTCGCAGGCGCCGGTGAGCGTGGCGATGTCGAGGATGGCGTCGGGGGGCGGCTGCTCCTCCGTCGCGAGGACAAGGCCATCCATCATCACCAGCCGGCCCTCGGCGTCGGTGTTCAGGACTTCAATCGTCTTCCCTCCCCGGGCCGTGAGGACGTCGCCCAGCCGCATCGCCTTGCCGCCCGGCATGTTGTCCGTGCACATGAGGTACCCGGTGACGGCGGACCTGGCGCCGAGCGAGGACAGGGTCGACATGGCGGCCAGGATGGCTCCCGCGCCGGACATGTCTGTCTTCATCGCGGCGTGGACCAGATCATTCGGCTTCAGCCCAAGGCCTCCCGAGTCATACATGATGCCCTTGCCAATCAGCGAGACGCGGCCGACGGGCTCCAGGGCCTTCCCGCGCGCGTCCTTGGGCCGGTAGGAGAGCTTGATGAGGCGTGGAGGCTCCGCGCTCCCGGCATTCACGCCGAGCATGCCGCCGCAGCCCATCTTGGCGAGGGCCTTCTCGTCGAAGACCTCGATGTCCAGCCCCGACGACGCCGCCACCACACGAGCAATCTCCTCGACGCGGCGGGCGGTGAGGAGCGTGGCCGGCGCGTTGGCCAGATCCCGAGCCAGCTCAGCCGCCCGCGCCGTGATTCGACCGCGCTCCACGCCGCGCTTCACCTCTTCGATGGGCAGCGACGACGACAGGAGGGTGAGGCCCTCGAGCGCGGGCTCCTGCTGGGACGTGCGCTTGAGCGGGCGATAGCGGTAGCGCGCCAGGAGGATGCCCTCGACGACCGCCTGCGCGGCGACGTCCGGCGCGATGCCGCCGAGCTCCGGCAGGGTGAAGCCGAGGTGGACGTAGTGGCCCGCCGCCCGTGCGAAGGCCGCGGCGGCGTTCCGGAGGGACGCCAGGTCGCTGTCCGCCTTCTCCCCGATGCCGACGACGACGAACGCGGGACCCTCCGAGCGCGGAATGACGAGGGACTGGCCGACCTTGCCCTCGAAGCCAGCCGCCTTGAGCTGGGCCCGGCTGAGCCCCAGCTCACGAGGGACTTCACCCTCGACTCCAACGGGGATGCCCAGGACTCCCGCCTCCTTGGGCGGAGTCCGTGAGACCTGAAGCTTCGTCGCCTCGAGCTCCTCCACGGAGGGAGCGGGATGGAAGTCAGACACGGCTTCCGCATGGAACGTGGGAAACGTCATCGTCATGGCTGTGTCCTCGGGCGCTGTGCCAGCAGGGCGCCGACTGTCGAACTCGCGAAAATGTAGTCACGGACGTTCGGACCCCAACACCGCATGCCCAGGCCGAGCCCTTCAGCGACTGGCCGCCAGGGAGCGTCCTGCCTCAGGTGTCGGGGCTGGAGCTGAACAGGCTCAATCCGAGTCGCCGCGACAAGAACCGCGCGACGCGCTGACCCTTGATGCTGTTGCCCGCGGAGTCGAGCCGAGGAGCGAAGGTGCCCAAACCGCCCTTGCCTGGCGCGACGGCGACGATGCCGCCAGCGATGCCGCTTTTGCCGGGCATGCCCACGTCGTAGAGCCAGTCTCCCGACGTCTCATACATCCCCGCCGTGGCCATCACCGCGAGCGCGTGGTGGCAGACCTCCTCGTCCACCACCCGAAGCCGTGTCACGGGATTGACGCCGCCGTCCGCCAGGGTGGCTCCCATCACCGCCAGGTCCCTGGCCGTCACCGCCAGCGAGCACTGACGGGTGTAGAGCTCCGTCGTCAGGGGCGGCGGTGTCTCCAGCCGGCCAAGGCCGTGCAACAGCCAGGCGAGCCCCTGGTTGCGGTGGTGCGTCTTGGTCGCGGAGTCATACACCTCCTCGTCGAGCACCAGCCGCCTGCCAGCGAAGCTCGACAACCCCTCCTGGATGAATCGCCACCGGGCGTCAGGACTTTCGCCCGGGACAAGGCTCGTCGTCGCGAGTGCTCCCGAGTTCACCATGGGGTTGGTGCGTCCATCCGGGCTCTGGTCGATGGCCATGGCCGAATTGAACGGCAGGCCGGTGGCGTTGACGCCCAGCTTGCGCCGCGCCGTCTCCGGGCCCAACGCCTGACAGACGAGCGCGAAGACGAAGGGCTTGGAGACGCTCATGAGCGTGAAGGGGTGGTCCACGTCTCCCGCGCCGTGGCTGCTTCCGTTGATGCCCGCCACGCACACGCCGAAGAGCTGGGGTTCCACCCTCGCCAGCGCGGGGTAGACCTCCGAGCACTGGCCTTCCGTGTTGTCGCGAAAGCGTCGGTGCGCTTCGGCGACCAGCTCCCGGACCTGCTCGGGGGAGGGGAGGTGTCCGGTGGAGATGAAGGCCGCCTCGTCTGCCGTGCCCATGCGTGGCGGCCCTCCGGTCCGGAGTGGGGAGGCGAGGCGTTGCTCGCCTCGTCGCTCGAGCGGCCCGTATCGCGACCAGGGCCCTCGATGGGAGGGTTCGGTCGCGATGCGGTGGTGTCAATGCCACGGGCCCTGCTACTGCGCCTCCAGCATCAGGAAGCTGAAGTCCGCCGTCCCGCTGCCGCTCGCCTTGGGGGCGCCGGAGTGGCAGCCGATGCAGGACGCGCTCGACTGGATGAAGGTCTCCATCGTGGTGTTGGCGAGCACCGGCGGCGTCCCCTTGGGCGCGCCACCCGTGGCCCACTGGGTGCTGATGAGCTGGTAGTTCGCCCAGACGGAGCCCTTGAGCAGTCCCCGGTAGTACGCGTTCAGGGTCGGGTCGGCCTGGATGGGCGTGGCGCGAGTCACCTGCACCGGCGCATTGAGCGGCCCGCCGTCCGGGGCCAGCTCCGTGTAGGGCTGGCTCGCCGTCTGCTTGTTGGGCTGGCAGTTCGGGCAGTGCGCGTTGAAGAAGGAGGACGTCGTGTTGTCCACCTGCTCGAAGGTGGACCAGAACCACGTCGACTGGGTGTCTGTCTTGTGGATGATGTGCATGCCCACCAGGCCCACGGTGACGGGGTTGGTCCCGGGGCTCGGGGCGCCGGAGTCGTTGTTGAAGACCCACGCCTTGCGCGTGTAGAAGCGCTTGCCGGAGACCTCCTGCGCGGACAACACCTTCCACGCCGCCTTGACCTCCATGGCGCCCACCGGACCGCACGGCTGACCATTGCAGGGCCCCGGGTTCTGGGTGGGGCCGGTGGGGAAGGAGATGGTGGCCTTCGTCTGCCCCGCCGCGTTCCAGAGGTTGTTGGTGATGAGGTAGTTGTACTCGTCCTCGTTGAGGCGCTTCTCGTAGCGCACGAACCGGCCATTCTGGTCCGTCAGCGGCCCGCCGATGGCCTGCTCGATGTCTGGAAATCGCTCGGTGATGGCGGCCGAGGCCTTGGAGTCACTCACCAGGAACTTGTCCACGTTCGCGTCGAGGGCCGCGAGGCGATTGGGTTCGGTCAACTGCGTCAGCCGCCGCAGCTTCGCCTCCATGGCCGAGGGCGTGCTGAACGTGCACCAGGCGCCGGGCTTGGTGCCTGGCTTCACGAAGATGTCGGAGTCCTCCGGGTAGGTCTCCCAGACGGTGGGCCCCTGGCCACTGAGGATGCTGACCTGTGTATTCGGCGCGCACGTCGTCGTGGTCGCCGGCCAGTTGAGCGCGATGAACGTGTTCCAGGAGTAGACGTCCACGTCGGACTGGAACTCGCCTTCGCGGGGGCAGGCATCTACTGGCACCACGGACAGCGCGGGGGTGATGGAGGTGGCGCACGTCGAGCCCGCGCAGGGAGAGCTCGGGTTGCAACCTTGCGGAAGCGCCTGGGCCTCCGGGCTGTCCGTCGAGCCCACCGGAGCGGGAGACGTGGTGGCACAGGCGACGATGACGGCTCCGGCGAGGACACCGCCCACCGTCAAACGACGCAGGAGAGTGTGAGAGACGCTCATGGACGACCCAGGGGTTGGAGGGGACGACGGGGCTGCCTCCCGTGCAAGGCCAGGGCCCCTGGTCGCGAGTGGTGGCAACCACCTGAAAAGAGAATGACATCGCGCCGGGTCCGCCTTTCCATGCTTGTGGCGCGGACGCAGGCGCTTGTGTTCACTACGCAGCGGGGCTTTCGCGCGGCCGGGTGGGCCCTTGATGATGCGGGCATGTCCCGCCGCCATGTACTCTCCACCGCGCTGCTGCTCTTGCTGTCCACGTTCCTGATGGGCGCCGCGCCCGCGCCGGTGACGCTCCGGTGGAAGGTTCCGCCGGAGTCGATGGGCTACGAGTACACGACGGCGAACGCGGACCCGAAGGGAAGCACGATGCGCGTGGACCTCTCCAGCCTCAAGCTGAAGGGCGTCCCCGCGAGCAAGCGCCGCCAGATTTTCGAGCTCCGCCAGCCGACGCAGTCCGCCATGGTGTTGGTGCTCACGCCGAAGCCCTCGGGCGATGTGGCCGCCAAGGTGGTGGTGACGCGGATGGACATGCCCAAGGTGAAGGGCGCATCCAAGCAGGAGCAGGCGATGGCGAAGGCGATGAAGGCCATGGAGGGCACGGTGCAGCTTCGCGCGAGCCTGACGCCTTCGGGGCTGGTGACGAGCGACCTCAAGCGAGAGCAGCGCAACCTGGTGGCCTTCATGGTGGAGCTGCCGTCGAAGCCCGTTTCAGTCGGGGACGTGTGGACCCACAGCGCGGACCTGTTGAAGATGGGCGCCAGTTGGCAGGGCGAGCACGAGGTCCTCAACCGCGTGGAGCTGGTGGCGCTGGAGCACGAGGCCGCGGGCCGCACGGTGGCCGTCATCGACTTCACCCTCGCGGAGCGCCACGACGGCAAGTTCGCGCACCCCGAGCCGGACAAGTCGATACCCGGGATGATGGAGTTCTCCTACGTGGCGCGCGGCGAGTTCCTCGTCGAAGAAGGACGCTGGCGGCGCCTCGCGGGGCAGATGTCCACGGTCTCCAAGGGCGTGATGACGACGAACTCCGTGCAGCACTTCGTCCTGACTCCCCTGGCGCCCATTCCGCCCGCCGTCCTCGCCGTCGAGTGACGCGTACCGCGTGCCAGGATTTCTGCCGTGCAGCTTGTCGAGATGCTTGTGAGGCGCCGTGTCCCTGGGCGGGGTTCTCACCACCCGGGGGCGGCGCGAGGGTCATTACCCACTCCGTGGGCAGGTGAGAGGCGTTGGCCTAGAATCCGGGGCTCTCCTCGCTGAAGGTAGGCCCGCTCCTGGATCTGGCAACACTCAACAAGCTGCTCACGGTCGGCGTGCAGAATGGCGCATCGGACATCCACTTCCGCCCGGGTGACCCGCCCATCTACCGGGTGAACGGCGCGTTGCGGCCCTTGAAGATGGACAAGCTCCTCGCGGACCACACCAAGCAGGTGGCGTTCCACGTCGTCTCGGACCCCTCCATCAAGAAGCAGCTGGACACGATTCAGGAGTGCGATGCGTCCTACAGCCTGCCGGGCGTCGCGCGCTTCCGCGTCAACATCTACCGTCAGCGGGGCTCGCTGGCGTGCATCCTGCGCATCATCCCGGATGAAATCCCTACCATCGACGGACTGGGTCTGCCGAAGGTGCTCAAGACGATTGCGAGCAACGAGCGCGGGCTGGTGCTGGTGACGGGCGCCACCGGCTCCGGGAAGAGCTCCACGCTGGCGTCGATGATTGACCACATCAACCGCTCGGAGAACCTGCACATCCTCACCATCGAGGACCCCATCGAGTTCATCTACAAGAACATCAAGTCATCCATCTCCCAGCGAGAGATTGGCTCGGACACGAACAACTTCGCGGTGGCGCTCCGAGGGGCGCTGCGCCAGGACCCGGACGTCATCCTGGTGGGCGAGATGCGCGACACGGAGACCATCGACATCGCCCTCAAGGCGGCGGAGACGGGCCACCTGGTGCTCTCCACGGTGCACACGACGGATGCCTCGCGCACCATCAACCGCCTGGTGTCGGTGTTCCCCGCAGAGGAACAGACGATGGTGCGCATGCGCCTGGCGGACTGTCTGAAGGCCACGGTGTCCCAGCGGCTGCTACCCCGGGCCAGCGGCAAGGGCCGCACGGTGGCGCTGGAAATCATGGTGCAGACCAAGACGGTGGAGCAGTACATCCGGGATGACCGCGCCAGCGAGCTGAAGGACGTCATCGAGAAGGGCCGCGACATGTTCGGCATGCAGTCCTTCGACCAGCACCTGACGCAGCTCTACCGCGAGGGGCTCATCACCCTGGAGACCGCCCAGAGCGCCGCCTCCAATCCCGCCGACTTCCAGCGGGCGCTCGAGTTCGACTGAGCGTGTCCACGGCGCATGCGGGGGGCCGCACGCGCCGGTGTGTCTCATCGAGGCGCGTCTCGTCAGAAGAGGAAGTCGGTGGTGAGGAAGTCCGACTCCCGTCGGGTCAGGATGGATTGGACGAGCGTGGTGTTGGCGGGCGTCGTCTTCGTGGCGACGAGCGTGCGGATGGAGAACACGCGCAGCGCATCCGCGACGGACAGCGTGCCCTCGGCGGAGTCCTTCCGCCCGTTGAAGGGGAAGGTGTCGGGGCCGCGCTGGCACTGGCAGTTGAGGTTGATGCGGCCGACCTGGTTGGAGAACGCGTCGATGAAGCGGCCGATGCGCGCCGAGTCCTGGCCGAAGAGGCTGAGCTGCTGGCCGAACTGGGAGTTCACCACCAGCCGCACCACCTCCTCGTCCTCGTCGAACACCATCACCGGGACGACGGGGCCGAACTGCTCCTCGCTCGCCAGCCGCATGTCCTGCGTCACCGGGTACACCACCGTGGGCGCGTAGAACGAGTGCGCCGACTGGCCCCCCGTCGCGTTCACCACGCGCGCGCCCTTGGACACCGCGTCATTCACGAGGCCCTGGAGGTAGTCCGCCTTGCCCGGCTCCGGCAGGGGCGTGACGGAGACGCCCGGCTCCCACGGCATGCCGGGCTTGAGCTGGTCCACCGCGGCGGTGAACTTCTTCAGGAAGGCGTCGACGATGCTCCGGTGCACCACCAGCAGCTTGAGCGCCGTGCACCGCTGGCCGTTGAAGGACAGCGTGCCGGTGATGCACTCCTTCACCGCCTCATCCAGGTTCGCGTCCGGGAGGATGATGGCCGGGTTCTTCGCGTCCAGGCCCAGCACGGACTTCAGGCGGTGGGGCCGGGGGTGCATCTTCTTCAGCTCGCTGGCGCCCTTGTTGGTGCCGATGAAGGCGAAGAGGTCCACCTGGCCGCTCTCCATCAGCGCGCCCACCGTCTCGCGGCCCTTGCCGTAGATGATGTTGATGACGCCGGGCGGGAAGCAGTCGCGGAACGACTCCAAGAGGGGCCGGATGAGCAGCACGCCGAACTTCGCCGGCTTGAAGACCACCGTGTTGCCCATCAGCAGCGCGGGGAAGAGCGTGCTGAACGTCTCGTTGAGCGGGTAGTTGTAGGGCCCCATGCACAGCGCCACGCCCATGGGGGCCCGGCGAATCTGCGCCATGATGCCCTGCTCCTGCACGAAGCGGGACGAGGTCCGGTCCAGCTCCTTCAGCGAGCGGATGGTCTCCACGATGAGGTCGATGGTGCGGTCGAACTCCTTCTCGGAGTCCGGCTGCGTCTTGCCAATCTCCCACATCAGGAGGTTCACCACCGCCGTGCGCTGCGCGCGCATCGCCACCACGAAGCGTTCGACAGCCTCGATTCGCTCGGCGACCTTCATGGTGGGCCAGACGCCCCGGCCCAAGTCGTACGCCTTCACGGCCGCCGCGAGCGCGTCCAGCGACTCGCGGGAGGTCAACAGCGGCGTGGCGCCCATCACCTTCTGCTTCAGGCCCTCGGCCGTCTTCACGAAGACGGGGCTGCGCACGGGACTGAGGTCTCCCGCCCAGGTCCTCAGCTCACCGCCGACGAGGTATTCGCGCTGCTCCAGATAGGCGGGGAGACGCACGCCGGAGGGAATCTGCTCGTCGGTCGGGAAGAGGTCAGCGAGTGCCGTCATGGGGGCCCTTTTTAACGGACCCCTCGCGGACTGGCACGCCTTCCGGTGTCCCTAGAAGTAGGACTGGAGGCCCCCCCGACGCCGGACGTCCAGCGTGGCGCAGTGGAACGAGCCGCCGAAGGAGTTGAAGTTCCGGAAGTCGCAGAGCAGTGGTTTGAAGCCCCACTTCTTGAAGGCGGCGATCATCGGCTCGTCCTGGCGCTCCACCACGACGCGCTCCTCGTCGAGCATGAGGATGTTCATGTTGAGCCACTTGCTCGTCATGTAGAGCGTGTGCTCGGCGGGGATGCTGGGCGTGGGCGCGCGGAAGACGTCCCAGCCCTTGAACAGCTCCGGCACCTTCGTCACGCGCTCCGGGTTGATGAGCAGCTTGCCGGGGGCGAGCGGCACCAGCGTGGCGTCGATGTGCATGGGATGCGGGTCATCGAACTCGAAGACGTGGATGCGGTACTCCGGGCCCAGGTGGCGGCGCAGCCACTCGATGCCGAAGTCGTTGGTGACGTTGCTGCGCTGGGCGAAGATGTCTCGGCCACACCGCATGAAGTCCGCGGCGTCGAAGGTGGGCTCGAACTCGGTGATGACCGAGCGGAACGGGCCGCCGTCGTGGGCCTCCGTCCAGTCATAGTCATACAGCTCGTCGCGCAGCTCCGGCTTGGGCCCCGCGCTCCAGCGGGCGCCGCCCCGGAAGTACTCCTTGAGCAGCGGCCGGTACGAGGTCGTCTCGTGGTAGCGCGAGCGCCACGCCATGGGGCACTCGATGAGGTCATCGCCCACCACCAGCAACACGTCCCGGGGCATGGCCGCGTACAGGCCGGTGCTCGTCCAGCCCGGCGCGCCGAAGGGCTTGAGCTGGTCCACCGCCACCGGCCGGCGCACCTTCACGCCCTCGGCCTCCAGGAGCTGCACCAGCCCGTCCAGCTCCCGCTTCGCGGCGGCGATGCGCTCGGCGGGGAAGGGCTGGCCGGCGTGCTTGCGGAAGAAGTCGTGCTGGTCCTCGGGCAGCGTCGCCTTCAGGGCGATGTGGGAGGGCGGGACGGTGGCGCCGTCCACGATGCCGACAATCACTTCTTCCAGGGGGTCCCACTCGTTGAACGAGCTGACGGGGCAGACGGAGGTGTCGGGAGTGTTCATGGCGCGGGCTCGAGGAGAATCAGGCGGGGGCGGTGAAGCGCAGTGTCTCACGGCAGTGTATCAAGGCCTGGAGGAGGTGCTCCACGTCCTCGTCATCCAGGTCCGCGCGCATGGCCAGCCGCAGCACCTCGCGCCCCACGGGCATCAGCGGGGCCTGGAAGACGGAGATGATGAAGCCCTCGCGCCGCATGAACTCCAGCACCTGGGTGCCCACCCGCGCGTTGCGCAGGGGAATGGCGAGGATGGGCGTGTCGGTGTGGCTCACCAGCTCGAAGTCCGCCTGCTCCAGCCGCTCGCGCACCCGCCTTGACACGCGGCGCACCTGTTCGCGGCGGCGCTCGCCGTGCTCTCCGGCCACCAGGTCCAGCACCTTCACCGTCGCGGCCGCCACCCACGGGGCGATGGGCGCGGAGAAGACGTGCTGCGGACTGCAGAACTTCAGGAGGCGGGCCAGCCCCGTGTCGCGCATCACCACGTAGCCGCCCGGCTGGCAGAAGACCTTGGTGAGCGTGCCCATCAGCATCAGCCGCTCCCGGTAGCGCTCGAAGTCCTTCACCTTGGCGGTGATGCCGCGTCCCTGGGGACCCAGCGCGCCCACCGCGTGCGCCTCGTCCGCGTAGAGCATGCAGTCGTAGGACTCCGCCAGCCGGCACAGCGTGGCCATGTCGAACTCGCGGCCCGTGGCGGACTCCACCGTGTCCGTGAGGATGATGCGCACCGCCCGGTCCCCGTGCGACTCCAGTGACTGGCGCAGCAGCAACTCCAGATGCTCCGCGTCGCCGGTGCGGTACGTGTACGCCGCGCAGGCCTCCGGCTGGAGCTTGCGCGCGAAGCGGATGCCATGCCGCGCGGAGAAGTGCAGGTCTCCGTCCATGAAGAAGAGCGTGGGCACATCCGCGGTGGCGCGCATGGGCGCGACGTCCTCGTGCAGCCGGATGAAGTGGCTGCGCGTCCTCAGTCCCAGCGCCTCCATGACGGAGAAGTTGGTGCCGTAGCCGGCGCTGAACGTCAACGCCGCGCCCCCACCCAGGTGGTAGCGCGACAGCGCCTCCTCCAGCGCGTGCGTCTGCTCCATCTGGATGATGGCCTCGCTGCCAGGGATGCCGCAGTCGTGCTGCGTCAGGCTTTCCACCATCAACTGCTTCACCCGGGGGTCCGAGCCCAGTGCCAGGTAATCCAGACCCGACAGGTCCACCGCGCGCCCATCTCTCAGGTCCAGGTGCTTGCCGCCGAAAGGGCCCCGCGTCCGGTGACGCGGCTCGAACATGGCGACGTCCTCCGCTCCCTTCCGAAAGGCAGCGCCTTCGCCCTGGAGAATCTGGATGGTTCCCATGTGTATATTTCCGCCGGATGTGTTTGTTCTGTAGGAATTGACAAAACAGTAGTGGATAGAGAGGCTTTGCGCTACCGGCTCCGAGCGGGGGTGAATGTGAGTGAATCGGCTGACAACGGCATGCAGCCGCTGCTGGACGCGTTGCGGCGCAAAGGCAGCTACAACGTGCTGGCGGAAGAGGTGGATGCGCTGATTCCCGAGGCGATGCTGCGGGAAGACCAGGCTCGACACACCGCGTATCTGGATGCGCGGGGCATCCGTCAGGAGCAGAAGCCCATTCCCTTCCTGGGATTGCCGTATGTGCTGACGCAGGCGGCCTTCGAGCGGATGACGCAGCGGTTCCAGCAGCTCTTTGGCGTGCTGGAGCGCGTCATCGATTTGTACCTGGAGGACCCGGCGGTGCGGGAGTTCTTCCGGTTCGAGTCCCGGCACGAGCGGCTCATCCGGATGGGAGCGGCATATCGGCCTCGCATCCAGTACTGCCGCTATGACTTCACGCTGGCGCCAGACGGCACGCCGCGCATCTACGAGCTCAACACCCATGCGCCCGCGGCGGCGACATACGCCTTCCACTTCGGACAAACGCTGGCGAGAAGCCAGACGCTGGCGCGGCTTCGGGAGCTGGGGCTGCGGCCCCTCCAGGCGCCGCTGGAGAAGCCAGGGGCGTTCGCCCGGGCCATGCTGGCCTCGGCGGAGCAGTCCGGTTACTTGCGAAGCCACCGCAACGTGGCGGTGCTCAACAGCCGCTACCTGACGATGACCACGGAGCTGGACTCCATCGCGGAGCAGTTCCGCATGGAGGGCTGCACCGCGGTGCGCGGCCACGTGGAGGACCTGCGCTTCGAGGGCGGCCGGCTGACGCTGGAGGGCGTGCCGGTGTCGCTGGTGTACAACAAGTACGACGACTCCCGGGGGCCGGAGGCGTACGAGTGTGCCTTCAGCCGCACCACCGCGGAGGTCCAGGCGTACCTGGACGCCTATCAGGCGGGGGCGATGCTCGCGGTCAACTCCTTCCCGAGCATGTACCTGACGGAGCAGAAGAGCACGCTGGCCTTCCTGTGGAACCCGCTCCTGCGCAAGCACCTGGGGAAGGAGGAGCTGGCGCTGCTGGAGGAGATTGTTCCGCGCACGCGGCTGGTGCGGCACCTGAGCGCGGCGGAGCTGGTGGAGGTCATCGCGAAGCGCGAGCGGTACGTGCTCAAGCGCTCGCTGGACACGCGGGGCCGCAGCGTCGTCATCGGCCAGGGCGCGGAGGCGGACGCCTGGGCGCGGCTGGTGGCCGACGCGCGCCTGGAACCCGCGGGGGATGACTATGTCGTCCAGGAGCTGGCGCTCGCCGAGCCGAGCGTCACCCGGCGCCTGGAGGGTGCCACTCCCACGCGCGTCTTCACGTCCCTGGCGTGCTTCCTCTTCCGGGGCGAGCCCTCCGGTCTCATCGTCCGCACCTCGGTGGAGGAGACGACGAACGTGGGCCGGCGCGGCTTCATGCAGCCCCCCTTGCTCATCGAGGATGTCCCATGGACCCCGTCCTCCAGCCGTTGACGGTGGCGCCGGGCGTCGACGCGCGCGCGTTGCTGGACGCGTACCGCGCCCGGCTGGGGAGGACGGCCTGGGCGCGCGAGACGCCGGACACGCTGGTGGCGCCGGTGTGGTCCTCGGCCTCGTCGGTGGCGCGCTTCGAGGCGCGGCTGGTGGCGCTCTTCCGCGCGCACTGCAAGGTGCTCCATGCGTTGCTGGTGGGGACCTCCCAGGGCGGGCCGTGGGAGGAGTACGTGCGCTTGCAGCGCGGTGGGGGCGCGAAGTCCCTGGACTGGCCGGTGTTGGGCGAGGACGTCGCGCTGGAGCCGTCGCTGCTCTTGTCGGACGAGGCCGCCCGGCTGCTCTTCGGTCGTCCGGACATCGTGCTGGGGGCGGACGGTCCCAAGGTGGTGGAGACGAACTTCGACACCGCGATTGGGGGGCAGGAGCGGCCCGACGATATCTGGAGGATGGCGGCGGAGCTGTTCACGCCGTCCCCGGACTTCCTGGCGACGGGGCGTCCCCTGGCGGGGATGCGGGACTACTTCACGGAGCTGGCGGAGGGTTCGCCGTGTCAGGTCCATTGGCCCATGAAGAACGACGACACGGTTCGCGGGGAGCTGGCGCCGCTCATCGCCACGCTCAACGACAACCCTCACGGCGTCGAGCACCGGGTCCACTACGCGGGGGACCCGTTGGCGCCGCTGCGCACGGATGTGCCGTCGTGGCTGCATCGGGCCTGCTCCATCTATTCGGTGAACCGGGACAGGGAGCGGTTCGCCGTGCTGCTGGCGCACCTGGTGCCGGTGGTGCGCGGCTGCACCGTGCCGCTGATGCTGTCGCTCTTGGAGTCCAAGCTGTTCATGGCGTGGCTGAGCGACTCCGCCGCCCGGCCCGCGACGCTGACGGCGGAGGAGCATGGCGCGGTGGACACGCTGGTGCCGTGGACGCGGGTGCTGACGCTGCTGGATGGAGACGCGCGGGAGCGGGTGCTGCGCAACCGGGGCGACTTCATCCTGAAGAAGACGGACTCGCACCAGGCGAAGGATGTCTTCTTCGGCTGCAACCTCTCCCAGGACGAGTGGTCGTCGCTGCTGGAGTCCCGGGGGCGGAGGTCCGGGGACGGCGGCGCGGCTCCCGAGGAGCTGTGGATCCTCCAGGAGCGCGTCCGGCCGCGAGAGTTCCACCTGCTGGAGTACACCGACGCGGGGCCCGTGGAGCGGCGCACGGGCCTGTCATGCTGCCCCTACCTCATGGGCGGCAGGCTGCGGGGGCTGGAGACCTGGGTGACGCCCTTCACGCCCAGCCTGGAGATGATTCGCCGCATGCACTTCGTGGCGCACTTCATCCGGCGCGAGGCCTGAGGTCAGGGCCTGTCGATTCCCGAACGCCGCTTCGAGGAGGGCATCCTGGTTGGCTGGCCGCATGAGCCCCTGGGGAGGCGATGCGTAGAGTTGTCCTGTGCTCGCGTCGGAAGGTCCAGGTGGGCGACGGGGTTCGTGTGGGGGAAGGCGGGAGGGTGTCCTGATGGGGCGCCCATCGAGGCGCAAGGCCGCTCGCCAGTCGGTCAGGAAGGAGCCGCGCGTTGGTGCAGGAGGGGGAAGCTTCCGCGGGTCGGATGGGAGACTTGCTGCTCGGTCTGGAGCGCGAGCTGAGGGCCCGCTATGCGCTCCGGCTGGAGCGGGAGCGCGGACCGCAGGGCCTCGCCGAGAGCAGGCTGGTGGACCTGGTCCCCGTGCTCCTGGACGCCTTGGGCCGAGCGCTCCAGGAGGCGCGGGTTCCTCCCGCTCCCCGCGTGCTCCAGGACCTGCGCGCCAGGCAGGCGGAGCGTTGGCGTGCCCGCCAGGACTCGGACACGGGCCTGCTCACGCGGGAGTACGCCCTGTTCCACGATTGCCTGCTGGAGCTGCTCGATGAGGTCGGGGCGGACGTGTCCCTCCGCGAGCTGCGAATCCTGGGCGCGGTGCTGGCGGAGGCCGCGGTGGACGCGGTGAGCCGGCACTCGGTGACGGTCCGGACGCGCGAGGACGAGTCGTGGCTCCAGGCCATCATCGACCAGGCGCCCCCCGTCATCTTCGCGAAGGACGCACAGGGCCGCTTCGTCCTCGTCAACCGGAGCTTCGAGGAGGCGATGGGGTTGCCGCGCTCGGCCATCCTCGGGAGGACGGACTATGAGCTCCTTCCCGCTTCGGTGGCGGAGCGCAACCGCGAGAACGACGAGCGGGTGCGTGAGACTCATGCGCCCTTGATGGCGGACGAGCAGGTTCCGGGGGTGAAGGGCCTGCGCACGTGGTTCGCCATGAAGTTCCCCCTGCCCGGCGCGCAGGGGGAGGGCCCCATCGTCTGCGGCATCTCCACCGATATCACCGACATCCGCCGCACGAACGCGGCCCGGGACTTCCTGCTGGAAGCGGGGAGGGTGCTGTCGGGCTCGCTGGAGCTGGAGGCCACCCTCCGGAGCCTCGCGGGCCTGGTGGTGACGCACCTGTCCGACTACTGCATGGTCGATCTGCTGGACGGGGAGGGGCAGCTCGTCCGGCTGGAGGCGGCCGCGAAGGACCCGTCGCGCCGGGAGCTGATTCGACGCATCATGCCCTTCGCCCCGCGCGTGGATGGCGACACGCCCATGGCCCGGGCGCTGGCGAGGGCCGAGTCCGTCGCCGTGCCGCAGGCGACGCCGGAGTGGTTGGACACGGTGGCGAGCAACGCGGCACACCGCGCGCTGCTGAAGGAACTGGAGCCCCGGTCGTCCGCCCTGGTCCCGCTGGTGTCACGCGGGCGCGTGCTGGGCCTCATCAACCTGGTGTGGACCCAGCCTCACGAGCCCGCGGAGATGGAGGCGCTGGTGGAGCTGGCGCGCGGCGCGGCGGACCGCGCGGCGGTGGCCATCGAGAACGCGCGGCTGTACCGGGAGGCGCGCGAGGCGGTGCGGGTGCGCGAGGACGTCGTGGCCATCGTGAGCCATGACCTGCGCAATCCCCTCAATGCCATCCTCCTGACGGCCGCCGCGCTGCTCCGACGCGCCGGGCTGTCCGAGGACGGAGTGAAGGGAATCGACCGCATCCGCGATGCGACCCAGCGGGCCACGCGGATGATTCGCGACCTGCTGGACTTCACCCAGGCGCGGGTCAGCGAGAGCATCCCCATCCGGCCCCGTCCCATGGACCTGCATGCGCTGACAAGGCAGGTCGTGGACGAGGTGTTGCTCATGTATCCCCACCGGCACGTCCAACTGGACCTGCGGGGAGACGGTCATCTGGAGGCGGACGAGGACCGGCTGGCGCAGGTGGTGACCAACCTGGTGGGCAACGCGCTTCAGCACAGCGAGCCGGGCTCCCGTGTGCGGGTGGTGCTCCGCGAGGACGAGGGGGGCATGTGCCTGGAGGTCCACAACCAGGGCGCTCCCATTCCCGCGTCGCTGCAGTCCACCCTCTTCGAGCCCTACCGTCGCGGCCCCGAGGCGCGCAGGGGCAGGGGCAGCATCGGCCTGGGGCTCTACATCTCCCGGCTGATTGTCCTGGGCCATGGCGGCAGCATCGACGTGTCCTCATCCGAGGAGGGCACCCGCTTCAACGTGTGGCTGCCGCGCAGGCCAGCGCATTGAATGCGCGAGGTCCTGAAGCAGTCATCCGCGCGCGCCTGCGAGGCGGCTGTCATTCGCGTGGCGCCCGTGACGCGCGGGGAGATGGCTCCCCGCGCGCCCGGTTTTCAGCGACTCAGGCCATCAGCGACTCAGGCCATCAAGGGTAGGAGATGGACTCGATGAAGGACGGGTGGCCCGGGTGGCACGCGGCCTCCGCGTCGGCAGCGACGATGGTGCCGCGCAGGACGCGGCTCGGCTGGCCCGGCCGCTTCACCGTGAGGGTGTAGGGCACCGGGCTGTCGTCGCCGTGCTTCGTCTCGAAGCTCGTGGTCCTCAGGCAGACGTCATAGGTGCCACGCTGGGGTGCCGCGTCCTCGCCGCCCGCCGCCCGCGCGCCGGTGAGGCCGGCCTCGTAGCTGACGAACTCGCCGGAGGGCGTCCGGATGATGAGCTGGGTGTCCTGCTCCTGCTCCCAGGTGGCGGTGAGCTGGAACGGCGCGATGCTGCCTCCGCAGGCGCCCGACGTGCAGGTCTTCCCGCTGGCGCAGGTGTTGCCGCAGCAGCCGCAGTTGGACTCGTCCGTGTTCGCATCCACGCACAGCCCCCCGCATTTGACCTGCGGCGGCGGGCAGCTCCCGGGCACGCAGTCGAAGCCGCCGGGCTGGTTCACGCACCGCTGGCCAGGGGTGCAGGTGTTCGTCCCGTTGGTGCACTCGTTGATGTCATTGCACGTCTTGCCATTGCCCGAGTAACCCGCCTTGCACGTGCAGGTGAAGCTGCCCCGGGTGTTGGTGCAAGTGGCGTTGACGGAGCACTGCGCGGTGCCGTTGGTGCACTCGTTGATGTCGTCGCACGTCCGGCCATTGCCCGTGTAGCCGCCCTTGCAGGCACAGGTGTAGCTGCCCTGCGTGTTGCTGCAGGTGGCATTGACGGAGCACTGTGACGTGCCGTTGGTGCACTCGTTGACGTCCGTGCACGTCCTGCCATCGCCCGAGTAACCCGCCTTGCACGCACAGGTGTAGCTGCCCTGCGTGTTGGAGCAGGTGGCGTTGGTGGAGCATTGCGAGGTGCCGTTGGTGCACTCGTTGACGTCCGTGCATGTCCTGCCGTTGCCCGAGTAACCCGTCTTGCAGGAGCAGTTGTAGCTGCCCTGCGTGTTGCTGCAGTTGGCGTTGGGGGAGCACTGCGAGGTGCCGTTGGTGCACTCGTTGACGTCGTTGCATGTCCTGCCGTTGCCCGAGTAGCCCGCCTTGCAGACACAGGTGTAGCTGCCCGGCGTGTTGGTGCAGGTGGCGTTGGGGGAGCACTGCGAGGTGCCGTTGGTGCACTCGTTGACGTCGGTGCAGACGCTGGGCTGGCCTTGGCAGGCGTAGCCCGGCTCCACCTGACAGGTGGCGCTACAGCCGTCGCCCCCCGCGCGGCCGCCGTCGTCACATCCCTCGCCCGTCGTCACCCTGCCGTCGCCGCAGAGGGGCCCCGTCGCCTCCACCGCGTCCACCTGGTAGATGGCGGCCAGCCCGCCCCGCAGCTTCACGTAGCGATACGGCGTGGCATTCGTGTAGGGGACCAGGGCCGTATAGGTGCCGAGCCCCAGCTCCACCAGCCGCACCTGCCCCGTGGTGATGAGCGACATGTCGGCGCGCAGGAACTCCACCTGCGCCACCACCGCAATCGTCAGTCCGCGGTAGTAGATGCGCAGCGGGCCGCTGCCTTCCTCTCCTTCACCCATGTCCAGGTTCAGCGAGCCGCCCAGCGCCGCGATGAAGCTGGCGACCTGACCATCCGGCGCGCCCACGGCATTGTTCGGGTTGAGGACCGCGATGACACCGCCCGGTGCCACCGCGTCCGCGTAGGGGTCCACCGCGAACTCGGAGACCTCGTCCGCCGGGTCCTTCTCCAGCTTCTCCGTCACTTCCTCTTCGGTGGGGGCGGGTGTCTCGGAATTGATTCCACAGGCACCCAGGACGGTAGCCAAACAGACAGCGCTCAAGACGCGCCACGGCGCGGCCCTTCGATTGAACTCCATGTTTCGCTCCATTCCATGCAACAGGCCGACAGCCCCCGAGGCCGGTTTGGCCTGTCGGAGAGCTGTCGGAATCCATGGAATGCACGGAGTACTTGTTCCGCTCCCGCGTCGTGTTTCAGGGCGGGAGGGGACGTGCGCCAATCGACAGGAAAGGAGTTGGGTATCGAGTGAGCGCGTCGCACGTGACACCGGGGCGCCCCTGGAGGCACGCCCGGGTGTCGGGGCTGCGGGCCGCGTTGCGGGCGACGTCGCGCTACTGCTTCTTGCGCCAGGCGCGCAGCTCCACCTTCTTCGTCGCGCCCACCTCGTCCAGCCGCTCCTGCCAGCGCTTGCGGTAGGGCCGCAGGGCGGTGGCGACCGCGCGCGCGACGACGAGGTTGCGGTACCACTTCGCATCCGAGGGGACGATGGTCCACGGCGCGGTCTTCGTCGACGTGCGCGCGAAGACGTCATGGTAGGCGCGGGTGTAGTCCGCCCAGTGGCGTCGGTCCTCCCAGTCTCCGGCGCTGATCTTCCAGGCCTTGCGCGGCTCCTCCTCCCGGGCCAGCAGGCGCTGCTCCTGTTCCTTCTGGCTGATGTGGAGGAAGAACTTCAGGACGATGGTGCCGTGCTCGGAGAGCATCTCCTCGAAGTCGCGGATGTGCCCGTAGCGCTCCTTCCAGAGCGAGCGGGGCGCCAGGTCATGGACGCGCACGGCGAGCACGTCCTCGTAGTGGGAGCGGTTGAAGATGGCGAACTCGCCCTGCCGGGGCGTGTGGCGGTGGATGCGCCAGAGGAAGTCGTGCTCGCTCTCCTCCGTGCTGGGCGCGGCGAAGGAGGCGACGCTGACACCGCGGGGATTGAGGCTGCCCACCACGTGTTTGATGGTGCCGTCCTTGCCCGCCGTGTCGCGGCCTTGCAGGACGATGAGCACGGAGTTCATGCGCGCGCCCCAGAGCAGGTCCTGGAGGTCGAACAGCTCTTCGCCGAGCGCGTCGAACTCCGTCTTCGCGTCGGCCTTGAGGGCCTTCTTCGGCGGCGTCGTGGGGATGTTCTCCAACCGCACCCGGGCTCCCTGACTCGCGCTGGTGATGTGTAGCATGGCTTCCTTTCCGTCAGTCCCGGAGGGGACCTGGGTGATGGAGGCTGGGGGCATCGCTCCAACCACTCTCCGGTATCCCCTGGAACGGGCCCGGGCTGAACCATTCATGCCCGTGCCGTGATGACTCCGTGAAGATGTGAGCACAGTGGGCTGGGTACCTTGGCTCCCATGCTCCTTCTTGGACTCGGATGGGCCGCGAGCCACCTCCTGCATGCCTCCGTCGAGGCGCCCATCACCGGGGTCACCGTCTACAGCGACAGGGCCCGGGTGGTGCGGACCGCCTCCATCGATGTCTCCGGCACCCGGCGGCTGGAGCTGCCCTCTCTGCCAGGCTTCGTGGACCCGGCCTCCGTCCAGGTGGAGGCAGAGGGCGCCCGGATTGCCTCCGTGGAGGTGAAGCCGACCGAGACGCTGACTTTTCCCGCGCGGGAGGCGCGAAAGCTGCTCGCGGCCCTGGACCGGCTGGATGATGACATCTCGCGGACGGAGGCCGAGCGCGCCGCCCACGTGCTCCAAATCACCGCGCTTCGCCGCATCCAGCCGACGGCGCAGGACGAGGAGGGTGCCGGGGGCCGGCCCGTGTCCCCGGCGAGCTGGGCCACCGCCACGTCGTTTCTCATCGACATGGCCGCGAAGCTGGAGGGGCGCATGCGGGAGCTGGAGGCGCGCGCCCGGGTGCTGAGGGAGGAGCGTCGGCAGCGGCTCGGCGAGGCGGAGCGGCTCGCCGCGCCGGCCCCGGGTGCTGGCGTCGCCGTGGGCGTCCTGCTCACGGGCTCCGGGCCCGTCCGGGTGCGTGTCTCCTATCTCGTCACCCAGGCCGTGCGCTGGTATCCGCGCTACGAGTTGCAACTGCAGCCCGAACAGCAACGCGTCCAGGTGGCGCTCTCCGGCCGGGTCAGCCAGGAGACAGGGGAGGACTGGTCCCACGCCCGGCTGACGCTCAGCACCGCCCTTCCTTCCCACGCCACCGCGCTGCCGAAGCTGAGCACGTGGAAGCTGGGCGAGGTCGAGCGCTTCATCCCGACGCCGGTGAGGAACGACGAGTCCCCCAGCCCGCCGCCTCCGCTGCCGTCCGAGCACGCCGCCCGGGATGTGGAGCAGGCGCTGCGTCGACAACTCCAGGCGAAGGTGGGTGTGCCGGCCGCGTCGTCGAGCCCGAATCCGGCCGTCGTCGCACAGACCTCCCCGGTGCCCGCTCCTTCGCCGCCGCCTTCAGAGGCGGAGTCGAGGACGGGTGGAGGTGCGCGTCTGTTCGGTTCGGGCACCCTCCATGGCACCGTCATCGACGCCCAGTCTCGAATGGTCGTTCCAGACGTCGTCGTCACGGCGACCTCACCGGTGCTGGGGGAAGAGAGCGTCGCCGTCACGGACGCTCGGGGTGACTACCGCTTCACGCGGCTGCCACCCGGCACCTACACGTTGCGGTTCGAAAAGGAGATGTTCAAGCCCTACGCCCGCGGCGATATCCGGCTCGGGCCCGGAAGAGCCCTCCGCGTCGCGGTGGAGCTGCTGCCCGAGTCGCTGGGAGAGGTGGTCGAAATCGTCGGTGCGCCGTCCGAGGTCGACGTGGGGAGTTCCTCCACGGGCATGGGAATTTCGCTCAACGGCCCGCCGACCTTCAGCCGGCCCTATGTGGAAGAGCCCGTCGTCGACAGTTACGTGGGGCTCGCTCCGCCCCAGGGCTATGTGCCGCCGACCCTGTCCGCGGACCTGCCTGCGTCGCTCGCCGGAGGCCATGACCTGGCCTTCACCGCGCCGCGCCTGGAGTCGGTGCCCAGCGCGCGGGGCGAGCGGAGCATTCCCCTGCTCATCGAGTCGTGGCCGGTCCAGGTGGAGCGCCATGTCTACCCGGCGCTCGCGTCGGAGGCGTTCCTGGTGGCTCAGCTCACGAGCCCGTCGTCCAGCGCGCTGCCCGGAGGCGCGGCGAACCTCTTCGTGGGGAACGATTCGGTGGGCACCGCGATGCTGAGGGTGATTGTCCCGGGTGAGCCCTTCACGCTGCCGCTCGGGGTGGACCCGGCGGTGCGGACCGCGCGCAACGTCCGGCTGGTGCAGTCGAAGGAGGGCTTCATCTCCAAGGATGAAATCAACACCTATGAAGTCACCCTGGAGATTCCCAATCCCTATCCATTCCCTCTCCAGACGCAGGTGGTGGACCAGCTGTCGGTGAGCGGGAGCAGCGAGCTGGAGGTGAAGCTGGTTCGCACCGACCCCGTGGCACAGCCGCAGTCGAAGACGGGAGAGCTGCGCTGGCGAGTCGTCGTCCCGCCCGGCGGCAAGAAGACCGTCACCTTCGAATACTCCCTGCGCCGTCCGCAGCACTGGCGCCTGACGCAGTCCCACCGGAGCCACCGATGACCTTGCTTCCCTGGGCGTTCCTGGCGCTCGCTTCCGTGTCCCAGGTGTCCTCCGTCGTCATCTATCGAGACCGTGCCCAGGTGACCCGCTCGACGGAGGTGGCCTGTCAGGGAGCCACCACCGTCGTCTTCGAGCGGGCGCCCGGGTCCGCATCCCGGGAGAGCTTTCGTGCTCGCGCGACGGGGGCCACCTTGGAGGGCCTCACCGCCGAGCGCCGGACGCTCGAGAGGGAGCTCGCGCCCGAGCGGGAGAAATGGGAGGCGCGGGGAATCGCGCTCGGGCGCGAGCAGGCGGTATTGGACGCGGCGGAGGCCCAGGCGCGGGAGCTGTCGCGACTGTCGCAGGGCTACACGGACGTGGCCGTGGCGCGAGTCACCCGTGAGCTGACCGGGCCCAGGCCAGACACGAGCACCTGGGCCGCCGCCTTCGACGCGGCGCTGGCCGTGCGGCTGCGCGCGGTGAAGGAGGCAGGGGACCTGGCGGAGCGGAGGCGCGAGCTGGAGCAGCGCCGCGCCGAGGTGGACGTGGAGCTCGCTCGCCTGCGCGAACAGGGGGCTCGTGACGAGCATCACGTGGAGGTGCGCCTGTCCTGCCCCCAGGGGAAGCACACGCGCGTGGAGCTGACCTACCTGGTGGGCGGCGTGTCCTGGGTGCCGAGCTACGAGGCCCGGGCGAACGAGGCGGAGGGGCTCGTGGAGCTGACGTCACTGGCCACGGTGCGGCAGTGGACGGGGGAGGGGTGGACGGGCGCGAAGCTCTTCCTCTCCACGGCGCTGCCGCGACAGGACGCCACGCCGCCGGAGGTGTCACCCTTGCTCGTGCACGCCACGAAGCAGCCGAAGGAGCGCAAGGTGCTGGTGCCGCGCGAGGAGCAGGTCCGGCACGTGGAGACGGCTGGCGAGACGAGCACTTCGGAGTCCCTGTCGGGTTTGACCGTGAAGTCTCAAGGCGTGTCCGTGCAGTGGGAGGCGCTGGAGGCGACGCGGGTGCCGGGGGACGGCAGCGCGGTGCGGGTGATGCTGGGGCGTCACTCGCTCCCGGCGAGGTTCTCCTGGCGCACGGTGCCCAAGCTGCATCCGGTGGTGTTTCGAGTGGCGCGGCTCTCCAACACCACGAACTTCCCCCTGTTGCCGGGCGAGGTCAGCCTCTTCCGTGACACGGGCTATCTGGGGCGCCAGAGGGTGGAGGGCGTCGCGGGGGGGATGCCCTTCGACCTGACCTTCGGTCTGGCGGAAGGCCTGCGAGTGAAGCGAACCGCGATGCAGGAGGTGGGACGGGCGGGCCTCTTCGGTGGCAAGCATCGCTTCCGCTACGCCTACCGCTTCCTGCTTTCCAATCTGGGCACGGGGACGGAGACGGTGGAGCTGTCCGAGCACCTTCCCGTCTCCGAGCTGGAGGACGTGAAGGTGGAGGTGGAGCCAGAGTCCTCGAAGGACTGCGCACCCGCCGATGCCGACGGCATCACCCTCTGCCGGGTGACGCTGGAGGCCGGGCAGGCGCGCACCGTGGACCTCGCCTTCCACGTGGATGCGCCGTCCAGCTACGACACCGGCAGGATGTAGGAGGCGAGGACCCGTTTACATTTCACGGCGCCTGGAATCACATCCACGCCCATGACGCCCCTGCTTCCGGACCCTGATGAAGAGCTGGACGAGCGCAACCCGCTGGTCATCACCGTCGATGACCTGCTCAACGGCGACGAGTGCGGGGCGCTGGTGGCACGAATCGAGGGGGCCGGGCCGACGGCGGCGCCCATCACCACGGCCGCTGGCTTCGTGATGCGGCCCGACATCCGGAACAACACCCGGGTGATGTTCGACGACCATGAGCTGGCGGACCTGTTGTTCCAGCGAATCAAACCCCACGTCCCACCGCGCCTGGAGCACGAGTGGGAGCTGTGTGGGACGAACGAGCGGCTGCGCTGCTACCGCTACGAGGCGGGGCAGTACTTCGCCCCGCATTTCGACGGGGCCTTCGTGCGGCATCGCGATGAGCGAAGCCTGCTCACCTTCATGGTCTACCTGAACGACGGCGCGCATGGAGGCGCGACGAACTTCCTCTACCTCGGGCGCTCCGTGACGCCGCGCACGGGCGCCGCGCTGCTCTTCAACCACCACCTGTACCACGAGGGGGCGGAAGTCACGGCGGGCCTGAAGTACGTGCTGCGCACGGACCTGATGTACCGGCGCATCCGCGCGTGAGGCACGCCCGGCTCCGGAGCCCGAAGGCCCCGGAGCCGGCGGCATTCACGCTTCAGCCGAACTCCACCCTGCAGGTGGCGCTGCAGCCGTCGTCGTTCTGGACGTTGCCGTCATCGCATTGCTCGCTGGACACGACCTGGACAGTGCCGTCCCCACAGCGAGGCCCCAGCACGCAGCTCCGTCCGCATTGGCCGTAGCCGCCGTTATTCACTCCGTCGTCGCACTGCTCGCCCACGTCGAGGATGCCGTTGCCGCAAAGCCTGATGCACGCGGTACGGCGGGTGGCGAAGTTGTTGAGGGTGAGCCGGTACGAGGACCCGGTGGTGTAGCGCTCGGCCTGGAACACCGCGACCTCGTAGATACCGCCGGGACTGAGCCCGAGCCGCGCGGCGTGGTTCGACAGGGAGACGGTGCCCTCCTGGGCCGTGTGGACCCCGCCCATGTCGAGCGCCAGGATGCGATTGACGAACACCCAGATGTCGTCGTCGCCCCGGAAGTCGAGGACCTCGGTGCCCTTGTACTCGAACCAGTAGCGCGTCTCGCTGGTGAAGCTGAAGTTCCGCGGCCGGACGGGCGTGCCGGAGTCGTTGCGCAGCGGCTCGAGCCCGGCGGCCACCCAGCCCAGGCCGTCTAGCGGGAAGAACCCCGACTGGTCGTAGAGGTACGAGCCATTCGGCTGCCGGTGGAGCAACAGCTTCGCGACCACCGGCCTGTTCACGAGGTTCGTGTCGACGAACCACTGGGCGAAGGCCGTGGCGCCGTGAGTCGTGGTGGAGGGCACGCCCTCCTTCGCGTAGTCGGGCTTGCCTGCCGCATTCAGGAGGTTCTTCACGATGCCCGTCTCCTGGCCGTTCTTGTTCTGGAAGTCGATGTGCCCTCGCGGCAGGGGGCCCGTGGCCTGCAGGTCGTAGCCTCGGAAGTCGCGGTAGACGATGGGGAGCTCCACCACCTCGGGCGGCTCCTGTTCGATGGACTGGCAGCGGAAGCCCGGCTCCAGGCTGCACGTCGGCGAGCAGCCGTCATGGGCGCGCGTGTTTCCATCGTCGCACTCCTCGGCGGTGCTGCCGGGCAGCATCACTCCGTCACCGCACGTGGCCTCACAGACGCCGCCGGTGCAGCGAGGCTCCCTCACGCACAGCGGCGAGCACCCGTCACCCGTGTTGTTGTTGCCGTCGTCGCACTGCTCGGTGCCCTCGACGACCTGGTCGCCGCAGGTGGTGGGGCTGCAAGGCTGGCCAATGACAGGGCACTTGTAGCCCTGCTCCAGGCGGCAGGCGTTGTCGCAGCCATCCCCCCGGACGATGTTGCCGTCCTCGCACTCCTCGTCGCCGGCGATGATGTTGTCGCCACACCCCGCGGCCAGACAGGCGCGCCCGTCCACCGGGCAAACCCATCCGGGCTCCAGGGCGCAGCTCGAAGCGCAGCCGTCGTTGTTCGTCGTGTTGCCGTCGTCACAGGCTTCGGGAGGCTCGCGCGTGCCATCGCCGCAGCCGGGGCTTCCCGCGTCGACAGGACCCGCATCGGGTTCAGGCTGGGGCCCAGGGCCTCCATCGTCGGGAGGGCAGGAGTCCAAGGAGAAGGTGCCGCCAGGGCAGCCGCCGCCGTCACCAGGGCCTCCATCCGAGGGCGTGCCCGAGTCCTCTCCGGAGTCCGGAGTGCCCGCATCGCCACCGCTGTCGGGCGTGCCGCTGTCTGGATTGGACGCATCCGGGAGGGAGGGACCTGCGTCCTCTCTGGGGGGAGGGTCGTCGTCTCCGCACGCGGAGAGAGTGAGGAACAGGGCGGCGAGCAGGGCGCTCAGCGGCCGTGAATGCACGCGAGTCATCGGCATGGGTGTTTGTGACGTCAGTGGAGGTGGACGCCGGGCTTGAGAGCCATTGGACGCCAGGCGTGATGGGATGATGCCTCGTCGTGCCGACATCAATGTGTGCTCACCCCGCGCTTCGTCCGGCGGGTCGCACCTGCGCGCGCCTTCGCCGGGAACCGCGGAGGCGTAGCACGGTAACAGGTGTTACCCCCAATCCGTCGCCCCGGCGGGCGGTATGCCGGTGTGGAGGCTACGTACTTCCCGCGAGGCCCAGGGAGCGGGCTCGGCGTACCCTGCTCGCGGGGTAAGGGCCCTGCTCCCGGGCGAAGCGGTTACTGGCTCACCACGCGGTGGGGCGGTAGTCCTTGAAGAAGTTGCCCCAGGCGTACTCGCCGGTGTTCTCCGCGAAGATGACCGGGTCCACGATGCGGGCCGCGCCGTCAACGATGTCCAGCGGCGGCTGGAAGTCGAGGTCCTGCACCTTGCGCTCGGAGAACTGCACCGGGTCCTCGTCGGTGACCCAGCCGGTGTCCACGGCGTTCATGTAGATGCGGTCCTTGGCGTAGTCCGCCGCGGACGTCAGCGTCATCATGTTCAGCGCGGCCTTCGCCATGTTGGTGTGCGGGTGCCGGTCCGTCTTCGTCCCGCGCGAGAAGCTGCCCTCCATGGCGGACACATTGACGATGTGGCCGGGCGAGGAGCGCTCGCGCGCCATCAGCGGCTTGAGCTTGCCGCAGAGGATGAAGGGCGCCACCGCGTTGATGAGGTGGACCTCCAGCATCTCCGCCGTCGTCACGTCCGCCAGCTTCATCCGCCACGAGTTCATGTGGCGCAGGTCCACCTGCTGCTCGTCCGCGTCCAGCCGGCCCTGGGGGAAGAGGGCGCGCGTGTCGCCCTCCTGCTCCATGGCGTAGGGGAGGAGCGACAGCGCGGCGGACGAGTGGATGCCCAGCGCGGGGTCGCTGCTGCGCCAGTTCGTCGCGAGAGAAGACGCATCCGTCGTGCCGGCGCCGAGCGCGGGCGCCACCGTCGCGATGCAGGCCTGGTGTCCGGCGAGCAGCGGGCGAGCGGCTTCCGGCAACTGGTCCATGCGCAGTTGCTCACCCTCGAGCAGGTGCGCGTAGAAGCCCGGAGGACGGCGGACCGTCTGCGCCGCGTTGTTGATGAGGATGTCCAGCCGCTGGTGCGTCTGCTCCACGTAGGTGGCGAACAGCTCCACGCTGGGCGCGTGCCGCAGGTCCAACCCGTGGATGTGCAGCCGGTGGGACCAGTTCGCGAAGTCCGGCTCCAGCACGTAGCGCCGCGCCGCATCCTGGGGGAAGCGCGTCGTCGCGATGACGGTGGCGCCCGAGCGCAGCAGCATCAGCGAGGCCTGGAAGCCAATCTTCACTCGCGCGCCGGTGATGAGCGCGACCTTGCCCTCCAGGGACGCGCGCTGGGTCCGCTTCGCGTAGTTGAAGTGCGCGCACTCCAGGCACATGGAGTCATAGAAGAAGTGCAGCTGCCGGAACTCGGCCTTGCACACGTAGCACTTGCGCGGCGTCTCGAGCAGTTGTCCCGGGTTCTCCTCGGGCGGGGGCGGCAGCAGGGGCACGTTGAGGACGGGCGCCCGGCGCATCAGTCGGATGCGGGTGGACGCCCGGACCTCGCGGTCCTTGGTCTCCTTCTCCATCCGGCGCTCACGCCGCAAGGCCTTCTCCAACCGCGTCTTCGCCCCACGGTCCGGGTGCACCAGGCGGCCGGCGGCGACCAGGAGGGCGAGCTTGTCCTCCTCGGGGAGCCGGGTGAGCAGGATGCGGTCCTGCGCCGCGGCCTCGAGGAGCTGGGTGCAGCGACGGACCTCCTCCACCGAGAGCGAGGGCAGTTCCGTGGGTTCGGTATCAGCGGGGAGTGCGGGCGACGAGGTCTCTGCGTCCTTCATTCTCGCGGTGAATATCCCGGAGGCGCCCGCGAAGAAAGGCCGACGGTGGCGGAGGGCCCGCCCGGAGAGGAGGCGAGCGGGCCTCCCCGGGACCTGGGGCCACCATCCTGGGCGCGGCGCGGGGCTCCACCGCCTCTCCGGCGGCCCTCCATTGGCGACCTCGACGTCGGAGGGGGGCGAGGGGCCTGGTCAGCGAGCGGGCCGCCCGAGGCGCGGCGGCCCGGACGGGTGGACCGCCGTCACGCCCGGGGCGGTCAGTGCCAGTTGACCCGGCCGCTGCCATTGACGCGGATGGAGCGCACGGAAGCGGAGCCCCACAGGTCCACGTTGCCCGATGCGTCCAGGGCGACATTCACCGTGCCTCCCTCGACGGTGGCGCTCGCGTCGCCGGAGCCCTCGGAGACCAGGTCCAGGTCCACCGTGCGCAGTTCGCGGGCCTCCAGGTCGCCGCTGCCGTCCATCCTCGCGCTCAACCGGGAGGCGGTGCCCCGCAGCCTCACCAGACCGGAGCCCTCGCTGGTCACGTGCACGTCGCTCGCGGCGCCCAGCCAGCTCAGCTCTCCGGAGCCCGACAGGGAGAAATCCGCCCGCTCCACGAGCACGGAGTCCGGCATGCACATCACCACCCGGCCGGAGCCCTCCACCTTCGCCTCCACGGTGCGGGCTCCGCCGCAGTAGCGCACGCTTCCCGAGCCCGTCGACTCGAGCCGCACGTGCTCTCCGGACTGTCCGATGAAGCCCTCCACCGTCATCGAGCCCGAGCCCTCCAGCGTCGCGCCCACCAGCCGCGGCACGGTGATTTCCACCCGCGCGGTGCCCTTGGGGTGGAGGTTGCCGTCCGTGGTGATGACGAGGGACGCATCCGGGCCCTTGAACACGCGCACGTTGTCCTGGAGGTTGGAGTCCAGCGTCACCTTGAGGCTGGCCGTCTCTCCTTCGCGCACCACGACGTTCAGCGAGCCTTCATGCACCACTGACTGGAACGCCTCCACCTGGCGCTCCTCGGTGACGGTGTCACCGTTGCCGTGCACGTCGAAGTCACTGCACCCCGCAAGCCACCCCGCCGCGAGTACACACGCGGCCATGCGCATCCACATATCCTGCCTCCGTTGAGAGTCTCGTGCGCTCACGCGCCGCGGATGGAACACCGCGCCCGCGAGAAACTGTCACCGGCCCGCGACTTCCGATGAGGGCAGCCGCGCGGAGGCCACCGCCACGCACAGCGTCGCCACGACGAAGTAGTAGTAATTGCAGAACGCCTGCTTGTTGAAGGCGAAGAAGGTGGCGTACGTGAGCGCCGCGGCGGCGGCGAAGCCCGAGGGGGACCGGGGTGCGCGCCACAGGCTCAGGCCCAGGACGACGGCTACCGCGACGAACGGAATCCAGAGCGGAGGGGGCGGATGGCCCCGGACCACCCACGCCGCCAGGTAGCTCAGCGACTCCGTGCGAAACGGCTGGTGTACGTGCAGCGCCACCACGCTGTGGAAGAACGCCTTCACGTCTGGCAGGGCGAACGGAAGGCTCACGAGCAGGGCGGTGGCTCCCGCGCGCCAGAGCAGGCCCCAGAGTCGACGGGGCTCGGGCACCAGGAGGAAGGCCAGCGGCACCAGGAACACGGTGTGCTGCTTGACGGCGAGCATCAGCCCGAAGACGTAGGGGAGGGCGCGAGGGAATCGCAGGGCGCAGAAGATGCTCGCCGACAGGAGCATCACCAGGAACGGCTCCGTCCAGGACTGCTCCAGCACGAAGAAGCCGCGCGGGGTGAGCAGGTAGAGCGCCGCGGCGCCAGCGCCCAGCCGTCCGCCGCGCGCATAGGCCATGAAGCCCGCCGCCAGCGCCGTGGCCATGAGCTGCGCGTAGCGCGGGTCTCCCGCCAGCGCGCGGCCGAGTGTCGCGAACAGCAGGCTCAGGGGCGGATAGGGAAAGCCGAACAACAGGCGCCCGTCCTTCACCAGCCCGTCCCCGTACCAGAGCGAATGGCCGTAGATGTTGGGGAAGGTCATCGCGAACGGGTTGCCGCCGCGCAGCAGTTCGTCCGCGCCCTGGACCTGGAACACGAAGACGTCGATGTGAGGCGCCGGGGCATGCCGGAGAATCCATCCTCCCAGCAGCAGGTACACCCCCAACAGCACGGGCACTCCCACCTGGCGCAGTCGCTCCGGGCCCACCAGCAGCGCTCCCGAGACGAGCGCCGCGGTGGCCAGGCGCTCATGGAAGGGGGCGAAGGGCCAGGGGCCGTTGAGCCGCAGCGAGGCCGCGGGGTAGTCCGACAGCAGGGCCTGGAGTTGCAACAGCAGCGCGACGCCCACGAGCAGCGCGAGCACCGGCTCCGCCCACGTCCAGGGACGGCGCAGGCCCGGGCCGACCACCGCGAAGAGGCTCAAGCCCAGGCACAGGGTGAGGCCTCGAAGGGAGTCCTCGCGGAGCGTGCCATTGGTGAGCTGGAGCGTCAGGGCCAGCACCGAGGCCGCCGCCAGACAGAAGACAGGCAGCCGCCAGGGGTCCGTGGGTGAGGGCGCGAGGTGGGCCGGCGTTGACTCCATGGCGCGCCTTATAGCCCACACGCCTGGACGCGATTCCCGATTGCGAGGGCTCGGGCGTGGCGGTCAGTCGCGGCGCGGAAGGTGGATGCTGAACGTCGTCCCGCGCGCCTGCGTGGAGTCCACCTCGACGCGGCCTCCATGGGCCCGGGCAATCTGGTCCACGATGAAGAGGCCCAGGCCGATGCTGCGCCGCTCCGCTCCGTGCTCCGTGCCGCGCCGCATGGGCTCGAAGAGGGTGGGAATCACGTCCATGGGAATGGGTGGCCCGGCGTTGCTCACTCGCAGCACCAGCTCCTGGGAGACTCCCTCGCACAGCACCTGGATGCGCGCGTCGGGCGGGCTGTACTGCACGGCGTTGGAGAGCAGGTTGTGAATCACCTGGGCGATGCGGTCCGAGTCCCAGGCGCCATTCCCATCGCCCCGTGTCTCGACCTCCACCATCCGCTCCGGCATGACGGACTGCACCTCGTCCACCGCTTGCCGGGTCAATTCGTGCAGGTCCATGGGCTGGCGATTGACGGGCAGCACCTGGCCCATGCGCGTCTGGGTGAAGTCCAGCAGGTCCCGGATGAGGCGCTGCGCGCGGTCCGCCGAGTCCACGATGCGTCGGATGGCCTTGCGCGCCCGCTCGTCCAGGTCCGTTCGCCGCACCAGCGTGGAGGCGGAGAGGAGGATGGCGTTGAGTGGGTTGCGGAGGTCGTGGCTGACGATGCCAATCAATTGTTCGCGAAGAATCGCCGCTTCCTTCGCGCTGAAGAGCTGCGCATCCCTGCGCTCCAACTCGTCCTGGTTCTCGAGCTGATGGCCGATGAGCTCTCCGAGGTGGCGGAAGACCTCGAGCTTGTCGTCGGCGAGCAGGGCGGGGTTCGCGTCCAGCGCGCACATCACGCCGAAGAAGGAGCCGTCCCTGCGGTAGAGGGGCACGGCGATGTAGCTCTCCACGCCATAGAGCTTGGGCGCGGGGTGGTCGGAGAAGCGGGGGTCCTCGCTCGCGTGATTGACGAGCAGCGGCGTCGCCGAGGTGCGGACCGTGTCGCAGAAGGTCGTGGTGATGGCCAGCGTGTCGCCCGGATTGAGGCCGAAGTTCATCTCATCCAGCACGGCGCAACACCGCCACTCCTGGGCCGTGACGCGCGCCACCACGGCCAGACGCAGCCCCGTGGTCTGCAGCAGCACGCGCAGCACCGTCTTCACGGCATCGATGCGCGTGATGGCCTGGACGTCCGCGGTGAAGCCGACGGGCTGGGCCGCCGACGCGAGCGGTGGCGGACCTGCGAGGGTGCTGTCATCGGCGGCCATGTGAAGAGGAACAGCGGTGCCCTCACTCATCATTCTTTGACTGGGGTGCCTTCTCACGGGCGCGAGGCCCTTCCCGCATCCGGGCGGGGCTGTGTGCGCTCGCCTCCTTGCTGACAGGGAGGACGACGGACTGTCTCCCTCCCGGTGCCTGGGTGGGTGCGGGGCGCCAGAGCCAGGGGGAGGCGGCCCGCCTCGTGGAAACCCCTGAGTCCCGCCGAGGGAGCGAGGGGTTACACTCTCGCTCCGAGGGCACGGAGCCAGGGGGGAGTACGTGGCACGAGCGCGAACAGCTCCGGGGCGAGAGTGCGGGCCAGCGTCCGCCGGTGGTCTCATCCGAGGGTGGCCATGAGCGAGCCCCTGACGACGTCGGAGTTGGTGCGCCAGCTCGCGGAGTCCAAGACAGGTGGTTTCACCGAGAGCATCGCGCGGCTGCGGGCTCGCACGGACCTGGTCGATGCGGCGCGGGCGGCGCTCTCGGGCGGACAGGAGCTGGAGCGGGTCCTGGTGTTGCTCGCGATGCGGGGACTGGAGGCTCGCGAGGCCCAGGACCTCATGCTCTCCGCGCTGGGGGATGGGTCCGCGCAAGTCCGGGCCATGGCTGCACGGGGGCTCGCCCTCGCGCCCCGACAGGTGGCCTGGGGGCGGCTGGTCCAGGTCCTGGCGGATGTGGACAGCACGGTGCGGCGCCAGGCCATGGAGTCCCTCGCGCGAATCGACACCTCCGCCGCGGGCGCGCTGCTGGGGGAGCGTTATGCCCACGTGTCGGAGTCCGAGCGGTTGACCCTGCTCGATGTCGCGAGCGAGGAGGCGACGCCGGAGTGGCTGTCCCTCGCGCGTCAGGGGCTCGCGGATGAGCTGCCGTCCATCCGAGTCGCTGCCGTCGCGGCGATGGCGGCGGTGGAGGGTCCGTCCGCGGACCGCGCGCTCGTGGCGGCGCTCCAGGACGTGGACGAGGAGGTGCGCGTCGCGGCCGTCGAGGCCCTCACCCCGCGCGACACGCTTTTCGAGGAGCCGTTCCTGGCCCTGCTCGCGGATGTCTCGCCCACCGTGCGGATGCGGGCGCTCCAGGCGCTGCTTCGCCGGGGAACCACGGCGGGGCTCGAGGCGCTGATTCCACTGCTGGAGGACCCGGTTCCGCAGCTCCGGAAGATGGCCATCCTCGCCATCGGTGAACTCGGCTGTGGCGCGGCGATTCCGCGACTCATCGACGAAGCGCGGCGCGCCACCGACGCGGAGGAGCGCGCCTCCCTCGTCACCGCGCTCGGGGCCCTGGGCGCACGAGACGGGGAACCGGTCCTCCAGGCGGCGCTCCAGGACGCGTCCGCGCGCGTGCGAACCTCGGCGGTGGTGGCGTGGCCTCGGATTGTCGGCGCATCGCGGGCGCTCGCCCCGCTGCGCGGATTGCTGCGCGGCGACCCGGACTGGCAGGTGCGCTCCCAGGCGGCGCTCGCGCTCACCGGCGCGGCGTCGGCGGCTGATGAGGACCTGGCCGTGGCGCTCACGCGAGACGTGGACCCGAGGGTGCGCTCGGCGGCGGCGGGGGTGCTCGCGGACAGGGCCGGCGTGGAGGTGGACGCGGCGCTGGTGAAGGCGCTCTCGGACCCCGAGCCCGAGGTGCGGTTGAAGGCGGTGCGCGCGCTGGGCCGACGACTGGTGTCGGAGGCGCGTTCCGACCTGCTCGCGCTGGAGGCCACGGAGCCGCGGCGCGACGTGCGCGCGGAAGTTCGCCTGGCGCTCTCGCGACTGGAGCAGGACCGGACGGGAGTGGAGGACGACGAGCGCCCGGAGCGCGAGCTGTTCGACCCGGCGGGACTGGGTGTGGCGTTCGCCACGTGGGTGAGGGACCCCGACTGGTATCCCGTCTCGGACCGGCTGGTGTTCTATCGGGAAGGGGAGCTGGAGAGCATCGACCTGGAGGAGCAGGTCCAGGTCCATGACTACTCCGTCGATGTCGGCCACCTCCGGTTGCGACGGCCGGGCACGCCGCAGTTGTTGACCGCGTTCCATGTGGAGCGCACGACCTGGCCCACTTCGGAGCAGGGAGAGCAACCCTGCTACCGGCTGGAGCTGCACACCGACGTGCTCACGGGCTCTGGACACCCTCGGGTCTTCTATTGCTTCGACGTGCGCTAGAGTCTCCTCCATGTCCCGCACCTCGTCTCGTCGTCCCAGCGGCGCCATGCGCCATGCGGCTTTCCTGCTCGTCGTCTTGATGGCCGCGGGATGCAGGTGCAGACGGACCGAGTCCGTGCGCAGTGAGACGGTGGGCTCCGCGGTCATCACCCACGTGCGGACCTGCGAGGTGCTCGACTGGGAGAGCGGCTCCTGTCGGACGGACTCCGTCCTGACGGTCGGCTCGGTGCGCATCCCGGAGGTGGGCAACGCCTCCCCCAGCCCCACCGGAAAGCGGGCGTTCGTGGGCATGCGAGACGGCACCGACATCCTTGTCGACACCCGGTCCGGAGCGATTCTCAGCCGCTTCCCCGTGTTCGCGCAGGACAGGGAGTGGTGCGATGACTCGGAGCTGATTGTCATCTCGCCCTTGGCGCACTTCGAGGGGGAGGGCTACAAGGGCACCACCCTGGAGTTGGTGTGGTTCGAGAGTGACACGGAGGTCCGCCGTGTCGTCGTCTACAAGGGACTGCGCGCCGCGCCCCGCGTCCTGTGCGGGCCCGGACATACGATGGCGTTCGCCCTGGAGGCCGAAAAGCGGGACGGGCCGCCGGAGCTGTACCGCTGGAGCCAGAAGGACGGACTCCAACTCGTGGAGACCTGGCCCGGCTCCATCGAGGGTGGCGGCGCACCGGACCTCGTCCTCTCCTGGGCGCCCTCGGGACGGCCCGACTGGTGCGCGCGGAGCCGGCCGTATGACTTGAACCGCTGCGTCCCACCCGCGCGCTGAATCGCGCGGTGCGTGTCATGTTGACCCGGGGTGGGAAATGCCCCCCACCCGCGAAGGCTTGAGGTTGAGTGCGTTCACCCGGCGCAGGCCATCGGGAACGGGAGACGCATGAGGACCGGGACACTGTTCGTCGCATTGGGATGTATCGCCTTGGGCTCGGTGGGTTGTGGCTCCGACACGCCCCCCGCCAAGAACTGGGAGGTGGGCTCGGGACTCCGGCTGGTTGATGACAACGTCGTCAGCGTCGCGTACGGCTCGGGGCCTGGGACGGTGGCGGAGGGCAATGACCCCCGGCTCACGGATGCGCGTGCACCCCTGCCCGGCAATGGGAGCTACATCCAGAATGGGACGCAGCCCCAGGACGCGTCGCTGTCCCTGTCGGGCGCGGCCACCGCGAAGTCCGGCATGTTCGTTGACGGGGCGGCGGCGGTCACCACTCCCGCGCCACTCCTGCGCGTGACGAACACCGTCGCTGACACGCTCATGTGGGACGCGTTTCCCCTCTTCACCGTGGACTCGGCGGGCGGACTGCTGGCGCGTGGCGAGCTGGGCGTCGGCGCGGTCCCGATGAGCGGCAAGGGGTACCGGCTGATGTGGGCTCCCTCGCGTGCCGCGTTTCGCGCGGGCTATGCGGACGACGAATGGAATGACGCCAACCTGGGGATGTATTCCTGGGCAGGTGGGACGAAGTCCCGGGCGAGCGCGTACGGGGGCTTCGCCTTCGGCGACCAGTGTCTGTCGAGCGGCACGGTGGCGGTGTGCTTCGGCTCGCAGAACCAGGCGTCTGGCACCGCGAGCTTCGCGAGTGGCGCCAGCACCATCGCGAGCGGCTTCGGCTCCGTGGCCATGGGCTACACCAACAGCGCCACGGGACAGGGCTCCATCGCGGTGGGATACCGCGTCTCGGCCAACGCGGACTACAGCACGGCCCTGGGGTACCGGGTGACGTCGGGAGGCCGCACGGGCTCGTTCATCTGGGGAGACGAGTCGACCACCACCGTTGCCAGCAACACCCTGGACAACCAGTTCATGGTGCGCGCCGCGGGCGGCGTCTTCCTGCGGACGAATGCCGCGATGACCACGGGCTGCAACCTGCCCGCGGGCTCCGGTGTGTTCAGCTGCACGTCGGACCGTCACCAGAAGGAGGACTTCCGCCACGTCGACGGCGAGCAGCTCCTGGCGAAGGTGGCGCGGCTCCCCGTGGAGACCTGGCGCTACAAGGAAGAGGCCTCGGGCGTGCGTCACCTGGGGCCGGTGGCCCAGGACTTCCGGGCGGCCTTCGGCCTGGGGACGGATGACACCAGCATCGGCATGCTCGACATCGATGGGGTGAACATGGCCGCCATCCAGGCGCTGGAGCGCCGCACGCGCGAGCTTCACGTCCGTGACGCGGAGGTCGACGCGCTGAAGGCGGAGCTGGCCGAGCTGAAGCGCAGCGTGGCCGAGCTGAAGTCAGCCATGCCCCGCACGCGTTGAACGCTCTTGCGTGAGCACCCGGTCCGCGTCGCCACGGACACAGGGCACGACACGGGGGCCCTCCGGGAGGCCGGGCCCCTCCCGTGAGCACGGCTGTGTCACATCCATCATCCCCAAGTAGTGGAACATACGTAGAACGGCTTGCTTTCAATCCAATACATGGGTGCGGGCTGTCGCACATGGTTCATCCGATGTGTACTGGATGACAGGTCTCCTCGTGATTGGCGTCGCGCCGGAGCCCTTCTGGATGCGGCCTCGGGTGAGAAGGGGGCGGGCGCGGGAAGACCTGGTG
>NZ_JABXEM010000599.1:0-657 GCF_013372595.1 Myxococcus sp. AM011 | reverse complement strand
CCCACCTCGAAGGGCAGGTAGAGGGTGCGGCCCACGGTGGTGGCGTACTTCTCCAGGAAGCGCTGCCTGTCGAGGATGCCCATGCGCTGCAGCGCCTCGGCCGCCAACTGCATCTCGAGGGAGTCGGTCTTGTTGGCCGTCTTGGTGCGCAGGCGCGACTGCATGTGCTGGTAGAAGGCCCACACCTCGGCGGGCTGGATGTCGCGCTGGAAGAGAGTGCCCACGCCGGGGAGGGACTGGAGGTAGCCCTTCACAGAGCACCCCCTTCCTCGACACCCGCGTCGACGGTGCCAGCGTCCACAGTGGTGGGCAGGCACGTGTGGCCGGTGACGCCCTCCTCGTTGACGTAGGCGCAGGTGAAGGCGGCGTTGCTGTGCTCGCTGACCGCGTCGCAGTCGGCGAGCACCTGCCAGTTGCCGTCGCCGTTGCAGATTTCGGCGACATTACCGGCGCAGCGCGTGGATACCGGCGCGCACCCGTCTGGCGCGCGGCAGCGGGTGAGGAAGGCGGTGGCGAGAAGTGGGGCGAGTAGCAGTGCTTTCATGCGAGTCCTCGGGCTTGGGGCCTGTCGTTGAAGGTGACGAGAAGGAGGTTTCTGCGAGGCCTCCGGCGGTGGAGTCCGAAGCCCGTGGGGCGCGCCTCCGTGACGTACAGCCC
>NZ_JABXEM010000598.1:0-660 GCF_013372595.1 Myxococcus sp. AM011 | reverse complement strand
GCTCCTCCAACGAGTCTTCGTCCGCCAAGGGCGAGAGGCTGCGCAGGACGAGGAGCATGCAGGCGCGGCGGATGGCGAGCGGCGTGCGCCCCTCCGGCGTCCCGTCCGCCTCGGTGTAGCCCCAGCGTGCGCCCACCGTGACGTTGCCCTCGCCGCGCGGGAAGACGCGCCCGTGGCGAAAGGTGAGGCGGGGCCCATCAAAGCCCGGGCCCACCGGAGCACCCACCACGACCAGGTGCTCCCGCGAGAAGGACACGTCCGCCCCGTGGAGTGCCAGGCGGTAGAGGCGAATGGGTGGCACCGGCAGCCAGAGGGACGGAGTGCCGCGCCCGTCGAGTTGCAACGTCGCCGAGCGCGGCTCGAAGTGCCACCCCGTCACCTTGTCGATGGTGCGCGTCGCCTCCTCGAGAAGGACGGCCAGACGGATGTCGCCCGCCATGGCCGGTGTGACGCCCTCGGCGCGCATGTCGGCCACCGTGGCGTACACGTCAGTCCTTCTCCCGCTTGCCTCGGCGCGTGTCCTTCTCCTCGCTGGCCTTCGGCAGGTCCTCCGTCGTCAGCGTGCCGGCGGGCCGTGCCGCACTCAGCTTCAGCTCGTCGCTGGCGCTGCGCTTCACGCGGGCCTCGTCGGCCTCGGTGGCATCGAGGGACTTCGCCTCG
>NZ_JABXEM010000597.1:0-663 GCF_013372595.1 Myxococcus sp. AM011 | reverse complement strand
ACCAACGCCATCAGCGCTTCGTCCCGAGGCCGAGGCGGCGCCTCCGACAGCTCCGACACCCCGCCCACCATCATCAACGTAATCGAGCGCACCTGCCCGCCCCGCGCCAGCGCGTAGAATGTGTGCGCCAGCTCGTGGATGAAGACGGACGCGAACAACCCCACCGCCACGCCCAGCCCCCACAAGATGGGCGAACCCATCAGCTGCTCCGGAGGCACATTGGCCACCTCCGCCGCCCGCCGGAACGCGCCGCCGAACAGGTACGCCAACAGCGGCAGGACGAGCAGCAGCGAATAGTGGACGCGGATGGGGATGCCCCGCAGCGAGCCCAACTTCAACGCACCTCGTGACTCGCGCATCGTCGCCTCCTTGCTCCCCTTCAAGCTCCATCCCGCACCCGATGCGCGCACGGTGCCGGGATTGACTCGTTCGCCCGTCTGCCTCCTGAGTGTCCGCTGCCGGGCCCACGCGATGTCCACCCACGAGCACCCACCGTCGCTCCCGCTCCCGCTCCGCGAAACGCTGGCTACCGTGCTCCCGCTCGGTCCCTGGCCAACACCTCCATCGGCGAGGGAGGCAACGGCGGCTTCCTTCGGGATGGAGCGCGGCTGCTGGTGGTCGTGGTGACGGACGAGGAGGACTGCAGCTCCACGGTGCGCCCGC
>NZ_JABXEM010000596.1:0-430 GCF_013372595.1 Myxococcus sp. AM011 | reverse complement strand
CAAGGTGGGCTACGCCTTCTCCGACGACTGGGACGAGCCGGCGCTGCTGCGGGCCGCCTCCACGGCGGCGATGATTGCCCAGGGCCAGGGTTCGGAGCGTTCCTTCCCTGTCTCCCGCGTCGCGGTGCCCAGCCACTACCGCGTCCCCACCCCGCTGTCGGACGTGGAGGTGTCACTCAAGGCGTCCCTGCTGACGCGCGCGGACCAGGCGGCGCGGGCCTTCGACTCGCGGGTGACGCAGGTCAACGGCGTCTACGTGGACCAGACGCGGCGAATCGCGGTGGCCAACACGGAGGGCCGCTACTCCGAGGACACCCAGGACCTGTGCCGCATGTCCATCCAGGTGGTGGCGCAGGGCAAGAAGAACGAGCGGAGCACGGGCTCGTACGGCGGCGGCGGCCGGGTGCCGTTCACCCACTGGGCCACCTTC
>NZ_JABXEM010000595.1:0-695 GCF_013372595.1 Myxococcus sp. AM011 | reverse complement strand
GGGTGGGGGCACGTCGTCGATGGGCGGCGCGGGAGGCAGGCCGCGCAGCGCGCGCTGCGTGTCGGGCGCCACCACGTCCAGGGTCTGGGTGAGCGTATCCAGCAGCTTGTCCTCGGGCACGTCGGCGACGAGGTTCTTGGAGATGAGCGCGCCGTCCTTGGCGGCGTAGGCGCGCACGCCAGCGCGGTAGCCGCTCGTCCCCAGGACCAGCTCCGCAACGAGGACGACTTCCGCCTTGCTGACCGTGCCGAGCCACTGCAGGCACGGCGCCTCCGTGCGCTTGCAGCGCAGCAGCGTGCGGCGTCGCGAGACGGGGAGCTTGCGGGTGACATTCTCGATGCGGATGACGCGCATCCCGCGCGACTCGAGCTGCTCGGCCAGGTGCTCCTGCGCGAACTCGACGATGTGGGAAGGGGCTCCCGTCGCGTCCGGTGGGGCGATCAGCACACTCACGGGCCCCTGCGGCGGAAGCGCTGCGGGTGCCTGGGCGACCACGGAGAGAACGGCGACGAGGGTAATCAACACAGGATCACTTTCCCCCCGACACGACCTCCTCGCAAGGCCGGGAATCAGGGGCTGCTCGCCTCGGGTGGCATCACGCGCGCTCCCGGTGCGTGCGGTGGGAGCTGACCCCACCGTCCAGGTAGGACGGCGGGAGCGGCCAGACACCGTCCTCCGGCCCTCAGCGACGGGGC
>NZ_JABXEM010000594.1:0-697 GCF_013372595.1 Myxococcus sp. AM011 | reverse complement strand
TCTCCAAGGAGCCCGGGTCCCGCCCCTCTTCAGGAGTCCCCCGCCAGTCGCTCCCGCGGCCGCATGCGCGCGGTGGAGCCGGCGCTCGTGGGGCCGCCCGCTCAGGCACCGGGTACTGAATCGTTTTTTTCCGCCTCCATGATTCTCACGGGCAGCCGATGACGTGACACCCTCCCCTCTCGGGCTCTTTCTCCTCGATGGGTGTGTCACCATGAATCCGGTCCTTCTTCCCCTGCTCGGGGGCGTCCTCGTCGGCCTGGCCTCCGCCCTGCTGCTGCTCTTCCACGGCCGCATCGCGGGCATCAGCGGAATCACCGGCGGGCTCTTGTCCCCTGCACCCGCCGACTTCGGCTGGCGCGCGGCCTTCCTCGGAGGGCTCGCCCTGGGAGGCGTGCTGCTCTCGGTCTTCCGTCCGGAGTCGCTCGGGCCTCCGGTGCTCACCAACGTGGGCGCCACGCTCGTCGCCGGGCTGCTCGTCGGCTTCGGCACCCGGCTGGGCGGCGGCTGCACCAGCGGCCACGGCGTCTGTGGCCTCGCCCGCGGCTCCAAGCGCTCGCTGGTGGCCACGCTGACGTTCATGGCGACGGCCGCGCTCACCGTCTTCCTCTCCCGCCATGTGCTGGGAGGTGCTTCATGAAGTCGCTCCTGGTGGCGGGCGTGGCGGGCCTGCTCTTCGCGTTGGGGCTGGGGCTGGGAG
>NZ_JABXEM010000593.1:0-728 GCF_013372595.1 Myxococcus sp. AM011 | reverse complement strand
GTCGTACTTGCGGACCACCTTCTCGTAGTCGCCGCCGTACACCTTCACGCGCTTGAGGCGCGGGGCGTGCTGCTCGATGCGGGCGAGCGTCTTCGCCTCGACGCCCATGCCGTTGGGGCTGACGCTGCGACCGCGCAGCTTCCCGTAGGAGAAGTGCGTCAGGTAGAGGAAGCGGTGCAGGCGCTCCACGTCCCCCTTCGGCTTGGAGTCGAAGAGGCTCTTGAAGGTCTTCTCGTTGCCGACCCACGGCAGCTTCTTCAGCTTGGCGAGGCCCGCTGGCGTCAGCTTCTGGAGGAGCCGGTACGCGTCGGCGATTTCGGGGTCCGCGTCGTTGATGGCCTCGACGTCCGAGGGGGCCTTCTCGAAGAGGACGGCGGCGCTGCCGGCGAAGGGCTCCACGTACGTCTTGTGCGCGGGCAGCATTGCCACCAAGCGCTTCGCCAGGCGCTTCTTGCCAGCAGGACTGCCCCAGATGGTCTTCTCCACCGGCTCACCCTGGAGGGACTCCAGGACGTGCCGGGCCCGGGCGAGGGCCTTCGTGAGGGAGTCACCCATCCTGGAGGCCCTCCGGGTCGAAGCCCCACGTCAGCTCTCCCGAGGTGGGGAGATTGAGGTCGCGAGGCCAGACGATGGGCGTCGCCTCGGCCTTGGCCGTGGAGGTCGACTCCTGCGTCGTCGTGTTGCCCTCCGGCGTCGGAGGTGAGGTGGGGGTCGGTGTCGAGGTGGCC
>NZ_JABXEM010000592.1:0-755 GCF_013372595.1 Myxococcus sp. AM011 | reverse complement strand
GGTACGCCCACCTCGAAGGGCAGGTAGAGGGTGCGGCCCACGGTGGTGGCGTACTTCTCCAGGAAGCGCTGCCTGTCGAGGATGCCCATGCGCTGCAGCGCCTCGGCCGCCAACTGCATCTCGAGGGAGTCGGCCTTGTTGGCCGTCTTGGTGCGCAGGCGCGACTGCATGTGCTGGTAGAAGGCCCACACCTCGGCGGGTTGAATCTCGCCGCGCTGGAAGAGCGTGCCCACGCCGGGGAGGGACTGGAGGTAGCCCTTCACAGGACACCGCCTTCCTCGACACCCGCGTCGACGGTGCCGGCGTCCACAGTGGTGGGCAGGCACGTGTGGCCGGTGACGCCCTCCTCGTTGACGTAGGCGCAGGTGAAGGCGGCGTTGCTGTGCTCGCTGACGGCGTCGCAGTCGGCGAGCACCTGCCAGTTGCCGTCGCCGTTGCAGATTTCGGCGACATTGCCTGCGCAGCGCGTGGACACCGGCGCGCACCCGTCCGGCGCGCGGCAGCGGGTGAGGAGGGCGGTGGCGAGAAGAGAGGTGAGCAGCAGTGCTTTCATGCGAGTCCTCGGGCTTGGGGCCTGTCGTTGAAGGTGACGAGAAGGAGGTTTCTGCGAGGCCTCCGGCGGTGGAGTCCGAAGCCCGTGGGGCGCGCCTCCGTGACGTACAGCCCGGGAGGCGTCCTCACGGCCTGCACGAGTGCGCCCGTGACGTCGTAGAGGGCCCCCAGCCTGTCGCTGGGGCGGATGAGGGCGTCACCCG
>NZ_JABXEM010000591.1:0-758 GCF_013372595.1 Myxococcus sp. AM011 | reverse complement strand
CCGTGGCGGCCGACGCCTGCCGTCCTCCCTTACCCTGGCCACGGGTGTATCGCTGGAGGACGTGCCCGAGGCCACTCTCTGCGTGCCCGCGGTGGCTGCTGCCATTCGCCGCGGCGAAGTCGCCCTGAAGCGGCAAGCCCCCACGGCCCCGCCGTCGTCGCCACCCTCTGCCGCGCCGGAGGTGTCGGCGCGCGCGTCCCGCAAGAAGCGAGGTGCCTCGTGAGTCGTGAGCTGCTGTCGTCGAAAATCGTCGTGGAGGAGGAGGAGCCGCGCGTCCGTGGCATTCCCTCGGCGCCCACCTCCGTGGCCGGCGCCGTGGGCCTGGCGGAGCGCGGCCCCATCGGCCAGGCGGTGCTGTGCACCTCCTTCGAGGAGTACCAGGCCACCTTCGGCGGCTTCACGCCGGACGCCGACTTGGCCCTGGCCGCCATGGGCTTCTTCGAGAACGGAGGGACTCACTTGTGGGCGGTCCGCACCGCCCACTACGAGGACGCCTCAAACCCCGAGTCGCACACGGCCATGCCTGCTGCGGCGGCCCTCACCACGGGCGGCGGGCCCACGCCCGCCGTCGTGCGCGGCACCTTGCGTCCCCCCTTCACCCTGGCCAACGGCCAGCGCCTGGAGGTGTCCGCCAACGGCGCCGAGGCGGTGGACGTCGTCTTCTCCGGCACCGCGGCTTCCGTCTCCGCGGGCCGCCCCGGCCCCTACACCCTCACCGCCGGGCAGTCGCTCCGGGTGCGCGTCGACGACGGGCGGGA
>NZ_JABXEM010000590.1:0-761 GCF_013372595.1 Myxococcus sp. AM011 | reverse complement strand
TCTCCACCCCGCCCCTGGGGGCGTCGGGTGATGGGGGGCCTGGGGCGCTATGATGGGTCCGAAATGGCCGCAAAACTAGAATGTCCAGAGTGCAGGGGCACGGTGGAAGGGGACGACTTCCAGTGCGAGCACTGCGGGTTGCTCCTGGACCCGGAGCAGGCCAGCGGGGAGTACATCATCACCGAGCCCACCATCGTCCGGGCCCTGCTCTCTCCGCCCCAGCGCAGCAGGACCATGGAGGTGCCCAGGCCGCCCCCTCAGCGTCCAGCGGCGCACGACCTGGCCACCGCGCGCTTCACCGTGCCCATGGACGCGAACACCGTGCCCCACCTGCGCGCCGGGCTGGACATCGCGTTGCAACCCCTGCACCCGTTCGAGGCGCACATCGCGTCCTTCGTCGACGGAGTCCACGCCGTCCCCCAACTCGCGCTCGCGGCCCGGCTGCCTGAAATCGAGGTGAAGGTCGTCCTCAAGGCCCTGCTGGAGCGAGGGGTGCTGGAGTTGCACCGCGCGCCTGTCAGCCCGCCCCGGCGCAGCCGCACCGAGGAGCTTCCCCTGTTGGACGGCAGCGAGTTCCTCACCCCGGAGGCACCCGGGTTCGACGACCTGGAGCCCTCCACGCTCCAGGAGGAGGACGCCCCCACGCTCGTCGGGGAGCGGCCCGCCATGCTCATGGCCCTGGGCGCGGAGGAGGACGACCTGTCTCCCATGGCGCTCGGCGACGAGGAGCCCCTCACGCATCCCGCTCCACGCCCCCCAAG